>JBDRQK010000407.1:0-4664 GCA_043826315.1 Chloroflexota bacterium | reverse complement strand
TTTATCCTTGTTATTCTGCTTGATTTCACTGGATATGTACTGCGCTGGGACACAGGCATTCAGTGGGCATTGATTGTTGGCACCAACCTGGTGAAGACAATTCCATGGATCGGAAATTTCCTGTACAAAGCCCTGGTTGGTGGTGCCAATCCCGGGTCGGCAACCCTTGTCCGGTTTTATTCCTGGCATGTCTTCGGATTGATGTTGTTGGCGGTTATATTGATGATCTGGCATGTCTTCCGAGTCCGCAGGGATGGCGGCATTGCAGTTCCGCCTCCGAAACAGCGAGACGATATAGTGCGAATTTCCCGTAAGGAGTTGGTGCGTGTGGAGGTTGTTGCCATGCTCCTGTGCGGATCAGCCCTGCTTTTGCTCTCAGCTTTTTTTCCAGCTCCGATCGCTCCCGGGATCACAGAGATCACCGCATTATCTGGAGCAGCAAGCGCTCCCTGGTTCTTTTTATGGGTGCAACAAATGCTCAAATGGGGTGATCCTTTCTTTTGGGGTGTTCTTGTCCCTCTCATAGTCCTGACCATTCTTGGTCTCATCCCATTTATATTTCCCAAGCCAGCCAGCCAGGATCTCGGACGTTGGTTCCCCCCATCCAATCGCCTGGCACAAATTGCCCTGGCGGTGATCATCTTGGTTATCACCGCACTAACCTTTGTTGAGCTTCGACCTGTACAATAATATGACAAACCGGTTCTTATTGATCGCCTCTGCATTTCTATTGACCACCATCGTTCTGACCTGGTGGTTGCAGTCGCGCCAGGTTCAACCTGTTGCCATTACCCCCAGCCTGACTGGTCAGATTGAGTATTGTCTGACCTGTCATGCAGATTTAAAAGAAATAAGCCCTTCTCACCCGGTTGAGACCTATGGCTGTGTATTATGTCATGGCGGTGAACGCCTGGCGTTGGATGCAGATTTGGCTCACAGCAGCATGCGAGGTGAAAATAATCCATCCGATCTGTCGGTCGTCGAACAATCTTGTGGTGGAAGTAACTGCCATAGCGGAGACCCAGCCGAAGGCCAGGACCATATCCAAAGGGTCATGACCAGCATTCAATCCACCTATGCAGGCGCGATTGCCAATGTCCGTTATACTTTTGGAGCGCAAACTGATTTGACACCTCTATTCGGCAGCGTTACAGTGAATGATATGAGTCTGCCTTCGCAAACCGGTATTCTTCACCTGGATGCTTTCGTCATCTCTTCTGAGACCAACCCATTCTTGCATACCTTTGGTGAAAATTGCCTGTCTTGCCATTTAAATTCTACTGGAGCTGAAGACTCACTATCCACACGTTTTACTGGTTGTTCTGCCTGTCATTCTCCTGCGGGAGAAAGCCGGGCAGGTGAGATACATACCCTCACAACTGTCATGCCTTACACACAGTGCAATACCTGTCACAATCGTGGAAATTATGATCTGCGTACAATGACCTTCGTGGAACGCAGTGATGAAGCGGTGACACGCCTGGAGAGTTATTACCAACCGATCGGTCAATTCACGCAATGCGAATATACCCTGGATTGTGTGGATTGCCATACCCGAACGGAAGCCATGGGCGATGGAGATATCCATGCCAATCAGAAGGATATTGAATATGTCCAGTGCAGAACCTGCCATGGTACCCTGACTGAATTGCCTTTAACCATGACCCTGACCGATCCTGATGACATTGCCTTCCGCCTGGCTCAACTCAATCAGATCATGGATTTACAGGTTGGTGATACCATCCTTGTCACAGAACAAGGTGAGCCATTATGGAATACTCGTCTTCTGTCGGATGGAAATTACGAGTTGATAGGAAAAGCAACTCAACAATTATTCATTTTTAGACCGGTGATGGGCAGCGGTTGTACCCAGGATGGGGTTGAACAATCCTCGGCTTATTGCCATGAATGCCATGCGGTGGAGCATTAGCATGAACCTATTTTCCCGCCGCGATTTCTTGAAAATGGCTGGACAGGGACTCCTGGTTGCCAGTGGGTTCTTTGGTCTGGGAATCTTTACCCGTTTCCTCGGGTACCAGGCTGAGCCAACCCCGCCGACTGAGTTTGACCTGGGTCTGGCTAGCGATTATCCAGTCGGTTCTCGCACCAACCTTCCGGACATACCAGCTGTTCTGGTGCGTTCCGAAACCGGATTTTCAGCTCTGAGCCTGGTGTGCACTCATCTTGGATGCACATTGGAACAAGAAGATAATATCTTCTCATGTCCATGTCATGGTTCCCACTTCGATGAACATGGAATGGTCTTACGTGGACCGGCAAAAAAAGGATTGGTTATGCTGCACGTTGAGCAAAATGACCAGGGTCATGTCATTCTTTACTCAGCAAGCTGAGAAGAGATACGCCATCCTGCATATCTTGAACTTGTTTTTTTATCTAATGTGAAAAGGATCTGATCGATGACACAAAATAAATTAAAAGGGAAGGCTGGCTCCATGACACAAGATGTCCATTCACTTGTCGTGCAAAGTGCTGCCACCTATCAAGAATCTTTTTGTAGCGACGATTCATTGATCGGAGTTCGCCTGCGGTTATTACGGAAACAACAGGGATTGAGCATTCGTGCTCTGGCAGATAAGTGTGGCATCAGTGTCAATACCCTCAGCCTGATCGAGAATGATCGGACATCCCCTAATGTCAAAACACTTAAATTGCTGGCAGCTGGACTTGGGTTGCCGATCATGGCCTTTTTTGAGGAGGCTAAACCTGAAAATGGGTTGGTCTACCAACAACAAGGGCAACGTCCACTAATGAGTTTTGCCAATGGAACCCTGGAAAGGCTGGGTGAAGGCTTGCCACCGTTAGGCGCAGAACCAATTTTGGTCACACTTGAATCTACACAGGAGATTGTTCAGGAGATCAGTCATTCAGGGCGGGAATTTATATATTGTCTTGAAGGCCATGTGACTTGTGTGATCGCTGATCAGACTTACCCACTTCTTCCAGGTGACAGCCTGTTATTTAACGCCCGCGCTCCTCACAGCTGGCTGAATACCCATTCTGATCCATCCAAACTTCTGGTTTTATTCTGCCCAATGGAAGCTCACGACCAACCTGCTGAACGCCATCTGGACTCTTGAGAGCAGGATATTCAAAAAGGAAAAATCGCGGAATGATGTTTCGCACAATTTCACTTGGCGATTTTTTCTTTCCATCAGTCGGTATCCAGGATGAGGAAATATTCATCTTTGAAAAAAAAGTTAAATATGGGTTAGAGAGTTGCAGCAAACCCCTCTTCCCCCAGAACAACAAACACTCAAAACCACCAGGTTAGTCAACAAAATGCAAACACTCCCACCCATGGGGCTTTCTTGGTGGGCACAACCCAGCAAGGGGGAGCTTCGCTAAGGGACGCGAATAGCATCCCCTTTGAGGACCCCTGACCTTACAATCCCCTTCCCGGGGGCGTCGGTGAAGAATAAAAAACCCCACATCACACAGAATTACTTGTGGGCGCAAAGGGACTCGAACCCCTGACCTCCTCGGTGTAAGCGAGGCGCTCTAACCAACTGAGCTATGCGCCCGGTACCAGCTATTATACCAAGCTTTGGTACAAAGGAAGGAATTGTGTTAAACTTTTCCTATCTAATCTCCGGAGGAATATATGCGACTGATCCGTTTTCAAAATAAAAATGAAGGTCCTTGTTTTGGTTGGATAATGGGAGATCGTGTCGGAAAAATTGAAGGAGATCCCTTTGGAAAATTCCGTCGTATGCAAGCAGAAATTCCACTTGAAGAGGTGAAATTACTTGCACCTGTCCAGCCATCCAAGATAATCTGCATTGGTCATAATTATTCACTACATATTAAAGAAAGAGGCGCTGAAATACCAAAACTTCCCCTGCTTTTCTTTAAACCTCCAAGTGCGATCATCAATCCAGGTGAAACCATCCTGCTGCCCCCACAATCCAGTCAGGTTGACCATGAAGCTGAATTGGTGGTAGTGATCGGCAAAAAAGGCCGGCATATTACTGCCGAAAATGCCCGGGATCATATCTTTGGCTATACGGTTGGAAATGATGTGACTGCCAGGGATCTCCAAAAAACGGATGGCCAATGGACAAGAGCCAAAGGATTTGATACGTTTTGTCCATTTGGTCCCTGGGTCGATACGGAATTCGATGCCTCGGACGCGCTCATCACCTGCAGGGTTAACGGGCAGCCGAGACAGATGAGCTCAACCCGCGATTTGATCTTTCATGTGGACGCACTGATCGCGTTCACCTCATCTGTTATGACACTCGAACCAGGCGATATCATTTTCACGGGGACCCCGGCTGGTATCGGTCCACTGGTGGCAGGGGATGAAGTTGTGGTTGAGATCGAAGGACTGGGGAAGCTTATTAATCCGGTGGCAGCCGAATAACCAATTTGCTTTTCAGCGAATGCTCAACATTCTGCAATTCAATGAAACAGACCCTGATCAGGTCAAATTGCAGAATGTCTTTTTTGGGGGGGTCAGGCAAGATCAGATTGCCTGGATCTTTTTGATCACCCGTTTGCAACGGGCAAGTTGCGAACCAGTAAATTCGGATTGCCGGGCAGTCAGGATGTCCAATATGAGATCCTTGTTTTCCGGGTTTATGGCAGGAAGCATGCTTTCCACGTGGGTGGGAACATCGCGCGGAATGCAGGTTTCCAATGTA
>JBDRQK010000406.1:0-4105 GCA_043826315.1 Chloroflexota bacterium | reverse complement strand
GGGAGATTCCCCATATTGAAATTATTCGTATAGGCTCGCGCGTTCCGGTCTTCCTGCCCATGCGCGTCACACAGGATTTGTGTGACATGCTCGAAAAATTCCACCCGCTCTGGTTGAACATCCATGTAAACCATCCCAATGAGATCACCAGGGAACTGGCGGATGCCACCCATCGTTTATCTAAAGCCGGTATTCCACTTGGTAATCAGTCCGTATTGCTGGCGGGGGTCAATGATTGTGTGCACATCCAGCGCAAACTCGTGCAAGACCTGGTTCGCATCCGCGTACGGCCGTATTACCTTTACCAGGCAGACCTGGTGGAGGGCGGAGGACATTTCCGTACATCAGTTGCCAAAGGTATCGAGATCATGGAAGGCTTGCGCGGGCACACCTCGGGATATGCTGTGCCCCAATTCATTGTGGATGCTCCCGGCGGAGGTGGTAAGATCCCGCTTATGCCCAATTATCTGCTCAGCTATTCAGATCACAAAGTGGTTGTGCGTAATTACGAAGGTTACGTCACCACTTATGAAGAACCGCTCGATTACAAACCGCATGATCCGAAGACCTGCTCATACTGCCAGAATAAACGCCTGGAACCCGGACAGACGGGTATCACCGGTTTGTTGGATGGCGATCACATGTTCATCAAGCCGGCTGGATTTGATGTGGTGCATGATCGGCACGGTCTCCAGCATCGCCTGAAAGATGAAAACAAGTGGAAGCCCCTCGGAATTGGCGATGGAACGGAAGTGTGATCGATTCTATGCAAATTAATAAGGATCGGTGTTTGGCATGAACCTGTGTCCAACACACTTGACAATAGAGATGGATACAACAATTTTCAGTAAAGCATATCCCCGGAGGTGAAGTATGGCCAGGAAAAAAGTTGGCTTTGTTCAATTGGTCTGGCGTTGCCCCAATTGCAGTCAGATAAATCCGGGTCCTCAGAAGACCTGCACCGCTTGTGGTTCTCCCCAACCTGATGATGTTCAATTTGAGAACATGCCACAACAGGAACTCAGTAAAGACCCAACCCTGGCTGAGAAAGCCAGCAAGGGGGCAGATATCCACTGCCCATATTGCCAGACGCGTAATACGGCCGATGCTGTCGTGTGTATTCAGTGTGGTGGTGATCTCATTGGGGGCGAAAAGCGCCAGCGTGGCAGGGTGGTTGGAGCCTTCAAGACGGGACCTTTGGCAGAACAAGCCTGCCCGACTTGCGGGACACTCAACCCTCCCGGCAACACCCGCTGCAGTTCGTGTGGTGCCAGTTTGAGCCTGCCTTCTGCCCAAACCTCTGGGGTCCAATCTGCTTCTCTCCAGTCACCTCCGCTCGAATCGGCAGCAAAGAAACGTTCACCCCTCATGTGGGCAGGCTTGATTGGTTTGCTGTGTGTTTTGGCGGTAGCATGTATTTGGATCATCTCCTTCTTAACACGCACCAGTGAGGTGACCGGAACAGTATCAGCCTTGGAGTGGAAGTTGAGCGTCAATATCGAACAATTGCAGCCGGTAACCCATTCGGATTGGAGTGATGTCATTCCATCCAATGCCAATATTGATTCCTGTCAGCAGAAAGTGAACCGTGTCCAGGATTACCCCGAAGGCAATTATGAGGAAGTTTGCGGGACACCATATACAGTGGATACTGGGACAGGAGTTGGTGAGGTCGTCCAGGATTGCAGTTATGAGATCTACATGGATTATTGCCAATATACGCTTCAGGAATGGACGATCGTGGATACTTATACGCAGACAGGACAGGATGCCAACCCCTACTGGCCGACAGTTTCTCTGGCTGCAGGTCAACGGCAGGGAGAACCGACTGAAGACTATACGATCTATTTTGACACAGAAAAAGGTACGCTGGATTATTCGACCCATGACGTGACAGTATTCCAGGCTTTTCGACCGGGTAGTACCTGGTTGCTGGATGTTAATACTTTCGGTAGTATCACTGATTACCGGCCAAAATGAGATCTGTAGGTTTTTGGCAGGTGGATTTATTCATTTGGCTTCCTTTGATTGAGCATTTCTTTCCAGAAGGATGTGAACGATGAACAACAAAAGGCTCAAAAAAACACTCCTGTTGATTGCAGCTATTTTCATGTTCGCCTGCGGAACAACCGCGGTTCCGACTGTGATTCCCTCAGAGCAGCTTGGTACAGCCATTGTTCAAACTGCAGCTGTTTTGGCATCCCAGACTGCCTTGCACGTGCCTCCAACAATACCCCCTCCGGAAAATACGGCTACTGCAACCAAGGTACCATCTCCAACCCCCACGGCAACTGAAACTGCAACTCCCTTTATCCTCGTGATTAAAACCCGTACTGCCACTAGCACCCAGACTGCATTACCGACAGCTACAAGAACACCCACCAAGACCATTAACCAGCCGTGCATGGTTGCGTCAGTGGACCCGGAACACAATGCTCCAATTGGAGCTGGTGCATTTTTTGATACCACCTGGACGCTGATCAATACTGGATCAACAACATGGGTGGAGGGAAGCTTGGATTTTGTATATCAAGGCGGCACCAAGATGCACCTGAATGGCGATATTTTGGACTTGCCCACCACGACCGCTCCCAACCAGACCCTTGTAATGGTGATACATATGCAAGCCCCTGCCACCAAAGGTACTTATTCCGAATCTTGGTCTTTAATAGGTGGAAACACGACCTATTGTTCATTAAGTATGGTTATTGAAGTCAAATGAACAGGGACATCACAGGTGAGATGTTTTTTACTGTTGATGGATTACAGCAGCACTCCCTCGCTATTGTGAGAAGGGCGTAATACTCTTCGTATAAGATTAACCTGGTACCACAACCTGCTATCTACTTACAGTTGGTAAATATTTTTTAATCTCTTAAATGGAGTCAGTTATGCATTATCGAAGATTAGGTCGATCAGGCTTGAAAGTCAGCGAAATTTCTTTGGGAGCCTGGATAACATTTGGTGAACAGGTAAACCAGGAGACTACTTATAGCCTGGTGCATTCAGCATACGATGCCGGTGTGAATTTTTTTGACAACGCCGATGCATATGCCAACGGTCAGGCAGAGCTTGAAGTGGGCAAAGCAATTCAGGATCTGCCGCGTGAAGCCTTGGTACTTTCCAGTAAGGTATTTTGGCCGACCATGCCCGGACCCAACGGACGCGGGCTTTCACGCAAGCACATCACTGAATCTGTGCATGCTTCTCTGAAACGGCTCGGTACCGATTATCTTGATCTGTATTTCTGTCATCGCTATGACCCCGATACGCCTGTCGATGAGATCGTTCGCACGATGGATGATTTGATCCGTCAGGGAAAGATCCTTTATTGGGGCACATCTGAATGGCGTGCCTGGCAGATCTCACTTGCTTTTGGTGCAGCGAATAATCATCACATGGCAACCCCTGGCGTGGAGCAGCCGCAATATAACATGTTCCATCGCCAACGCTTGGAAACCGAGTTGGCACCTATTTGCAAGGACCTGGGAATAGGCCTGACTACCTGGAGCCCGCTCTATGGCGGTATTTTGAGTGGTAAATACAAATCTGGTGTCCCGGCTGGATCTCGCGCTGATATGGAAAACATGGACTGGTTCCGCGACCGCATAACCCCCGAACGACTTGCTACAGTGCAAGCCCTGGATGAAATTGCCGCGGATCTGGAAATTTCGGTTGCCCAACTGGCGATTGCCTGGTTGTTGCGACGCAAGGAAGTCAGCAGCGTCATCACAGGGGCAACTCGGCTGGAACAGCTCCAGCAGAATTTGGAGGCTGCAGACGCAGTTGGTAAATTAACGGATGATGTCCTTGAACGCATCGAGCAGGTTTTGGGAAATTATCCGGATGAAGACGATTAAACGTTTCATTCTATTTTTTTTAACCCGCCTTGCTTAAACCGGCCCGAAGTTTCATGGCATTTAAGAATGATTCCCCCTCACACCTTCGTTGAGGTGACAAGCCAGAGCAGTAACAATAATTAATAATGTCAGCAGGGATCATTAATTTTATGATCCCTGCTGCTTAATATACTAATCGGTTGATCGAATGGACAGGTTTTATTAACTAGGATGCTGGTGGCAGAGGTTCGTCAAAATTTGGAACA
>JBDRQK010000405.1:0-5310 GCA_043826315.1 Chloroflexota bacterium | reverse complement strand
TCATATTTGGTGAGATACCGATGGATCGTAATTCAGCTACTGAGTGTTGTGTTGGTTTGGTTTTTAATTCACCCGCCGCTTCGATAAAAGGCATCCATGTAACATGAACAAAGAAGGTGTTATCTTTTCCGACTTCATTGCGCATCTGGCGTAAGGCTTCCAGAAACGGTTGTGATTCAATGTCACCAACAGTCCCTCCTATTTCAACCAGGACAATTTCTGCATTGGATTCTTTGGCAACCAGGCCAATCCGTCGTTTGATCTCGTTTGTTATATGGGGAATTACTTGAATGGTTCCCCCCAGATAATCACCTCTGCGTTCCTTTGCTATGACCTCGGCGTAGATCTGACCAGTTGTAAAGTTACTGGCTCTGCTCAAGCGGATGTCAATGAAACGCTCATAATGTCCCAGGTCAAGGTCTGTCTCGGCTCCATCATCCAGCACAAATACTTCCCCATGTTGGTAGGGGCTCATTGTGCCTGGGTCAACATTAATATAGGGATCCAATTTTTGAACAACAACTTTAAAGCCTCGTTCTTTCAGCAATAAGCCTATAGCTCCAGCCGTTACTCCCTTACCTACCGAGCTGACAACCCCGCCTGTAAAAAAAATGTATTTGGTTGGCATTATATACCTCACGATAACAATGAATAAGGAAGCGGGGAGGGCTGCTTTAGGCGTCCTCCCCGCTGGGGTGTCCTTGGTTCAAACAAAGAATTCAAATTAATGATCATCCTACCAGTTTGGCAATATCTTCGGATGCACGTCGCATCTCAAGGAAAACCAGGCCGAGCTTGGCATCCTGTCGGGCAAGTACAGTGATAACGGCTTCATCGCCGACTGATGTTAGGACGATAAAACCAGAATCGCCGCGTATGAATACTTGTTCCAGTGAACCTCTCCCAAGTTCGCTGGCGATTCGTTCTCCAAGGCTTAACATGGCAGCTGACATGGCAGATACGCGGTCTTCCTCAACTTCTGAAGGCAGGGCAGAAGCCATGATCAGTCCGTCCACGGAAACAATTGCCGAAGCTTCAATATCTGGCGCTACTGCTTGCATCGTGCGTAATCTTTGAACCATTAGTTCGCTGCGAGATTGATCCATGAACATACCTCATTAATGAAATTTCTTATGTATTATACGCTAAAAATTTAGTATCATCCAATATTTCTTAAAGTTAGTAATATACTTTCTTCCTGGCTCAATAATAATTGAGTTCAAAAAAATCAAGGTAACAGGGAATACACTGAATTGCTCTTTGATGATTGATTGTGGTGAATGATTATTGACCCCAATCATCCTTCATGTTAAACTGAGATGTTATCGTGTCTTCGAAATTTAATGCGATCATAAGCGTTTTAGGCTGGTTATTTTTTTATGAAGGTATTTATGTGGAGAAGGTATTTATTTATTGTTGTGATCGCGATTTTTTCGATTAGCTCAATGGCAATTCCTGATATGGTTATTCAATCCGATCAAGGTGTAGCAATTACTTCACCTGTTCAGGGTGACGTATTATCGGGTGTAATCAATATATTTGGTAATAGTGAGATATCAGGATTTAAGTATTCCGATCTCGCATTTTCATATGCGGTTGGCTCCATGGAAACATGGTTTCCAATTTCAGAGTCTAGTATTGGCGTTGAGGCAGGTCTTTTATTTGTTTGGGATACGACACTCATATCAGATGGCGATTACCGTTTGCGATTGCGCGTTTTTTCTGAAGATAATTCAATAATCGAATTCGTAATTCCCTTTTTATCTATTCGAAATAACACACCTATTTTAGTACCGTCACCATCGGTTACGTCTGTACTTGTAGACCCATCGGGTTCCAGGAATAGTCCAACGGTATCTCCAGTAGTAAGACCTACGAAACTTCCAGATAACCCGCTTGAACTTTCTTCGCGCAATTTGGCGTTGAGTGCGTTTTATGGATTTTTATCCATCTTTGGTTTGATATTAATTTCAATTATCTATTCACGCTTAAAGCGTCAATAGTGGAGGTTTTTACCTTGTCTGAGACATTTTTAATTGTAGGTTTAGGGAATCCCGGGCGTGACTATCGTGATAACCGGCATAATATTGGATTTATGGTATTGGATGCGCTGGCTGCTCGCTTAAATTTATCATTCAGCAGGTTTCAATTCAAGGCTTTGGTCACCTCTGGTGAATATGGTGGTAATAAATTTATTCTGGCAAAACCACAGACTTATATGAATCTCTCCGATCAGGCAGTTGTGTCAATTCTAAGGTTTTACAAATTACCATTATCCAATTTTATCGTGGCGAATGATGATCTGGATCTGCCGTTAGGTACCATCCGTATTCGCCCCTCCGGAGGTTCTGCGGGACAAAAAGGGGTCAATTCCATTATTGAGAACCTGGGTACTCAAGATTTCCCAAGATTGAGATTGGGTATTGGTCGACCGCCAGGACAAATGCAGGCTGCAGATTATGTTTTGCAGAATTTTGGAATAGGGGAGATGACACTGGTCAACGATATGATACTAAGAGCGGTCGATGCGGTGCTCTTATTCACGGAAAGTGGTTTGAATGCTGCAATGACAAAATACAACGGTCATATTCTCGAAGATTGATATTAAATAGGGTAAATACGGAAGATGGATTTGATCTTTGAGAGTATCAAAAAACTGAAAAGCTACCAACTCCTGGTGGCTGATATAAAAGCAAATTCAGGTTGTCATGCGATTGGATTACAAAGGTCTGCACGGTTGCCTGTTTTGGCTGCTTTGTATACAGATCTAAAGAATCCAATCTTACTGATTACAGATCGAGCTGATCATGCCCGTTCTTTGATAGATGAATTAGCTTTCTGGTTGCCTTCTGCAAAAATACAATTTTTTCCGGAACCAACCCCATTATTTTATGAGGATGCAGGCTGGGGACAGGCAACCCGCCTGGAACGCATTCGAACCTTGGTGTCCCTCTCAAAGTACCATCTCCCATATCTGGAAAAACCTGCACCAGCACCAGTCATCATAGCCTCAGCCAGGGCATTGATGACGCGTACAATGCCGCGGCACGAGTTCCTAAAGGCGATCATTCTTATTAAGTGCGGACAAATTCATGGTTTAAAGAATCTTCAAACCAGATTGATCCGAATTGGTTATAAACATGCAGATACGGTGCTTGAACCGGGACAATTCTCCCATCGAGGAGGATTACTGGATATCTGGCCTCCGGAAGAATTGTCCCCAGTGAGATTGGATTTCTTTGATAACGAGGTGGATAATATTCGCCGGTTTGATCCTATCAGCCAGCGAACCATTGAAAAGGTAAATGAAATACTGGTTACTCCAGCCCGTGAGTATCTCCTTCCAGAGAATATCCAGGAAGATGAAATTACAAACCGCGAAGTATCAGAATTTGACCTCCCGGTTTTTCATCAACTCCCGGCCAGTTTAATGGATTACCTGCCCCGTTTGGCAGGCGTCATGGTCGATGACCTGGCTATGCTCGAAACCCTTGTAGCTGATTATGAAGAAGCTGCCATTAAATTACATCGTGAAAGTATCGATGAAGGTATTCTAAGAGAAGATTTCCCAATACCCTACGTAACTTGGACTGAGATAGCGGATGAACTAAATAACCGGTATTGTTTGGAATTGGGAAGATCAACACTGGATGTCGGTACCCAGGAATATGGATCTAATGATTTACATTCATTATCCAGGGTTTTTTCGCCTTCAGAACGTTTTGCCGGAAGGTTAAAACCTTTCATTGCACATGTTGCATCATTGATCAGTGCAGACGCCAATGTCGTAATTGTTTCTCGTCAGGCAAATCGTCTCAAGGAATTGTGGTTTGAGAATCCCGATCACTCACCTAAAGGCGATAACCCGGAATTTAAAGAATTTTCATTATCAGGTGGTTGGATATTAAAAGCACAAAACCAGAAAGAGATCCATGTTCTGACGGATTCCGAGATTTTCGGTTGGGAAAGACCACAAGCCCGCATACGACCCCAACTATCTGCCGAGACTCCAGAAACACAATACGCAGATCTGTCTCCCGGTGATTGGGTTGTACATGTTGATTATGGCATCGGTCGCTTTTCTGGTTTGGTGGAACGCACGTTGGATGGCCTGGCACGGGAATTTTTGAGCGTGGAATATAAAAATGGTGATCAGGTCTTTGTCCCCATCCATCAAGCAGACCGTATTACGCGTTACCTGGGTGCCAGTGGTGGTGTTCCCTCAGTCGGGCAGTTGGGAACACAGGAATGGCAGGAAACCAAGCGCAGGGTCAGGCAAGCCGTCGAGGAGATTGCCTCGGATCTGTTGGACCTGTATGCAACCCGGCAAATAGCACGCGGCTTTGCCTTCAGCAAGGATAACGCCTGGCAAGCTGAATTGGAAAAAAGCTTCCCTTATATTGAAACCTTGGACCAGATCAGCGTTATTGAAGATGTAAAGAGGGATATGGAATCGGTTCGTCCAATGGACCGATTGCTTTGTGGAGATGTAGGTTATGGGAAAACCGAAGTTGCCCTGCGGGCTGCCTTTAAAGCAGTAATGGATGGAAAACAGGTAGCGGTGTTGGTGCCGACAACTGTCCTGGCACAGCAACATTATGACACCTTTCAACAACGTCTTTCCACATACCCTGTTACCGTTGAAATGCTTTCTCGTTTTCGAACTCCGAAGGAACAGATTTCCATACTTAAGGGGCTGGTTCAGGGGTCCGTGGATATTATCATCGGCACCCACCGCCTGATCCAGTTGGACGTGGAATTTAAGGATTTGGGTCTGGTTATCATCGATGAAGAGCAACGTTTTGGGGTCACTCATAAAGAACATCTAAAGAAATTGCGCAACGAAGTGGATGTGTTGACGTTAACAGCTACACCGATCCCGCGCACATTGTACATGGCGCTTACTGGTGTGCGTGATATTTCCCAGCTGAATACGCCACCGGAAGAGAGATTACCAGTTGTCACTCATATAGGTCCCTACTCACAAAAATTGGTGCGCCAGGCGATTCTGCGCGAACTGGATAGAGGTGGGCAGATATTCTTTGTCCACAATCGGGTCCAGACCATCTCATCCATGAAAATGCATTTAAATAAATTGGTGCCGGAAGCTCGCATAGAGATCGGACATGGGCAAATGCCCGAGCAAATGTTGGCAGCAGTGATGCGTAATTTCACTGCCGGCGAAGTGGATATTTTATTATGTACATCCATTATTGAGTCAGGTTTGGATATTCCCAACGCTAATACTTTGATCGTGGATCGCGGTGATACTTTTGGCCTTGCACAGCTTTACCAGTTACGCGGCAGAGT
>JBDRQK010000404.1:0-4757 GCA_043826315.1 Chloroflexota bacterium | reverse complement strand
AGTCAAAGCTTGACTATAGTATTAATCTATTGTAAGATGTTTTGAATTGTGCAGATTGCGAAGATGATTTCTGCGTAATAAAAATCAGAACGGAGGTGATATCTTCCGCAGATAAATGATAACCCACACGTAACACCAATGAAAGCCTAATCCTGTTTTATTCCACGAGGAGGAAGAAGTATGTCAAAGCGTTTGTTAATTGTTTTTTCAGCATTAATTCTAGCCACAATAGTTCTATCAGCTTGTGGTCCCAAAGCGTCTACATATGAATGCACAGATGCGATCGGTTGTGTTACTATTGCTCCAGGCGACCCAATCCATCTTGCCTATGCAATGGTAATTAACGGACCTGATGCAACCCTGGGAATCGATTCCCGTAATGGTATCGAGATTGCGCTCGCTGAAAAGGGTCAACTGCTCGGTCACGATACCCAACTGACAGGTGAAGATGATGGTTGTTCCGCTGAAGGCGGACAGGCTGCTGGCACAAAACTAGCCGCAGATACGACCATTGTTGCAGTTTTCGGAACATCCTGCTCAAGCGCAGCCCGTGTTGCAGTTCCTCTGCTTTCACAGGCAGGATTTGTTACCATTTCTGCTTCAAACACCGCTCCTGACCTAACTCTGCCAGGTAATGAAAACAACTGGCCCGGCTATCTCCGCACAGCTCACAGCGATACCTTCCAAGGCGCTGCAGCTGCTCAATTCGCTGTAGATTACCTGCAAGCCACCAAAGCCGCAACCATTCATGACGGTTCATTATATGCAGAAAGCCTGGCAAATCAATTTGCTGAAAGTTTCCAGGAACTTGGTGGAACCATTACTGCTCAAGAAGCAGTCGATCCCAACCAGACTGACTTCAAGTCTGTTCTAACCAGCCTTGCTCCCGGTGGTCCGGAATTAATCTACTACCCGATCTTCATTAAAGCTGGTGCTTTAATTACCCGCCAAGCCAAAGAAACCACAGGCTTGGAAGATGTTGCTCTTATGGGTGCTGATGGTATGTTCTCACCTGATGTTTCTTCAGGTGCTGGTGACGCTTCAGAAGGGTTGTATGTTTCAAGCCCTGATCTGTCCGCATTCAGTGAAAAATACTCCACATTCTTCCTGCCCAAATACCAGGAAATGTTCGGTTCTGAGCCGATCAGCATTTTCCACGCTCATGCCTACGATGCTGCCTGGATCGTAATGAACGCGATTGAAAAGGTTGCTGTTCAGGATACTGATGGAACTCTCCATATTCCACGACAAGGACTTCGCGATGCGATGTATGCAACAAAGGGATATGTTGGTCTCACCGGAAACTTGAGCTGCTCCCCTACTGGTGACTGCGCCAACCCCGTTATCGCTGTCTACGAATATCATGCCGGCGAATATCCTCCAGTCAAGGTCTGGCCGTAAACTAAATTCATATTTAGCTCTAGTAAATTCAAGAGGGGCGGGATTTCTCGCCCCTCTTGATTGATAATTTTCATCGAGACAGGAGTGATAATATGCTGCGTACCTTGCGCCAACGTACAACCGTCGCGGATATTGTAGTTTGGATCATTGGACTTGCAATTGCATTTGTTGTCATATATGGCTCAATAAAAACTTTACAGGCGGGAAAATATGACGCCCGGGTATGGATTGATCTCACAATAACAGGTCTTGCTCTAGGTGGGGTATATGCGCTGATTGCCCTGGGTTATACGATTGTTTACGGTGTTTTAAAGATGATCAATTTCGCCCATAGTGAGATTTTTATGTCGGGCCCCTTTACAGCCGTATTCCTGGCACTGGCATTAAATAAATCTGGATTCTGGAATTCTCACCCTTTTATAAGCATTTTACTTGTTACAATTCTTGCAGCGGCAGTCTCCAGCATCTTGGCCATTCTCCTAGAGAGGATTGCCTATCGACCTCTTCGGAATGCGCCTCGTTTAGTGCCACTTATTACCGCAATTGGAGCATCCTTCTTTCTTCAATATGCTTTCCGAGGATTTTTCGGATCTGGATTGCAGGCATATCCAGAATTAGATATCCTTAAAGGTACTTGGACAATTGGATCGATCCCAATTTATAAAACACAAATTGTTGTAATAGTTTCTGCACTTATTATGATGTTGATACTTTACGGGTTTGTTATGTTGACAAAAATGGGGAAAGCAATGCGAGCAGTTTCCGAGGATAAAGACGTTGCTGGTTTGATGGGGATCGATGTTGACCGCATCATCATGACTACCTTCGCTGTGGGCGGTGCAGCCGCTGGTTTAGGCGGCATTCTTTACATTCTCTTGTTTCCAGTTGTTCATTTCTTTATGGGCTTTATCCCGGGACTCAAAGCATTTACTGCTGCCGTATTGGGTGGAATTGGAAATGTGCCAGGTGCATTCCTCGGAGCCATGATCCTTGGGATCCTGGAAGCTGTTGGTCCCAGTTTGTTCCTGAATGGAATGGGAATCGCTGCCCCATATCAATTGAAGGATGCCATTGCATTCACCATCCTCGTTTTCATATTGATTATCCGTCCTTCAGGTATTCTGGGGGAAAGAATCACCCAGACCAAAGCCTAAGGAGAAAATTCGATGCCTAATAAAGCCACTTTAAAACAATTATTCACTGCTGGTCTAATTAATGGTGGAATAATTATCTTCCTTGGTTTGGTGGGAATGATTGAGACTTTCAGCCAAAGGGATATCGTAACCGGAACTGTAACCATGGGGTTTCTGCTGCTATTCCTACCATATTTCATTTTTGGTTACTCTACAGCCAAGAAAGGGACGGATCAATCTTTTAAGAGTGTGTTATTTGCCGGGGGATTTACTGGATTGGTTGCAGGATTTACGTCCGCCCTTTTGCCTTTTTTTGGCCATTTCATAAACATACGTGATATGTTTATGAATGCTTCCCCCACCCTTTATTCAACCTTGAATTTCGGGCAGGGAATCTACTTGGGGGGATTCATCCTGACCCTGGTTGCAGGTATTATTGGCGCTCTTGGGGCTGTTTCCCTGGTAATCCCACAAAATATTAGAAATGCACTCCTGCAAGCCGTTGTTTGGACTGTTTTACTTGGTTTAATGAGAGATTTATTGACTGTTATGATTGCCCGTTGGGGGATTTTCACTTTCTTATTTAAATGGTTGTTCGCGACAAAAGGTTTATCAATTATCGGAACAATTTTCGTATTCATTTTGGTTGGCTTGGTTTCCTACTTCCGCCCAGAGAAAAAACAACCTGATACCGACCCAATCAAAGTAGTCTTAACAAAAAAACAGAAGAATGTCCGGTTGATTAAATTATTAGCAGCTGTAATTCTTATGTTATTTTTACCTCAAATTTTAGGAATATATTTCAGTGAAATTCTCGACAATGTTGGTATTTATATTCTGATGGGTTTGGGATTAAATATTGTCATTGGTTTTGCTGGTCTACTGGACTTAGGTTACGTTGCTTTTTTTGCAATTGGTGCTTATGTAGTAGGTGTGCTAACATCTCCAGAAATGGGAGTAACCCAAATAACATTTTGGCAAGCATTGCCATTTGCCCTCCTTGCATCTGTTACCGCTGGAGTAATTTTAGGGTTGCCTGTTTTGAAAATGCGCGGCGATTACCTTGCGATCGTCACCTTGGGATTTGGGGAGATCATCCGTCTCCTATCTTTGTCAGATTGGCTTCGACCTTATTTGGGTGGAACTCAAGGTATTCAACGAATAGCACGTCCTTTTATCGGAACACTTGAGCTTAAAACCCAGGGGCAGCTCTACTATCTCATTGTCGCTGCCATCCTTGTTGCAGGTTTCATCGCCTTTCGCTTGAAAGATTCTCACATGGGTAGATCCTGGATGGCATTGAGAGAGGATGAAGATGTTGCCCAAGCAATGGGTATTAATCTGGTAGCCACAAAATTGACTGCTTTCGCTACCGGTGCTTTCTTTGCGGGTCTGGCAGGAGCAATTTTTGCAGCAAAATTATCTTCCGCTTATCCACAAAGCTTCAATCTTTTCGTATCAATCAATGTGCTTTGTTTGATCATAGTCGGTGGGATGGGTAGTATTCCGGGAGTATTTGTTGGAGCCCTGGTATTAATGGGATCACCGGAGCTGTTACGTGAATTTGCTGAGTATCGCTACCTCGTATATGGTGCCGTTCTCGTAGTTATGATGCTCGTACGCCCGGAAGGATTATGGCCTGAAGCCCGGCGAAAACTCGAATTGCATGACTCAATCGATCCAGACTCCCTCAAAAAGGATATTCCAACCATAACGGAGAACCCAGTTGGGTAGGAGATAAATTATGGCTGTATTAACCGCAAAAAACGTAACAAAACGCTTTGGTGGGTTGGATGCTTTACAAAAAGTCGATCTGGTTGTAAAAGAGAACGCTATCCAGAGTATCATCGGCCCAAATGGAGCTGGAAAAACCACATTTTTTAATTGTATAACTGGTTTTTACAACCCTGAGGAAGGTGAGATTTTCTTAGGAGACAAGTTACTAACCGGTTTATCCTCAGATCGTGTTACCCGCCTGGGTATATCAAGGACTTACCAGAATATTCGCTTATTCAAGAACATGACTGCTGTTGAGAATATCCTGGTCGGGATGCATCCTCATTTGAAATCCGGTATGCTGGGTGGTATTTTGCGCGACCCGCGGACAAATCGAGACGAAGAGAAGGCATTGACCGAAGCCAAACGCATTTTGAAATATGTTGGACTTGCTGGTCAAGGGGACATGATATCCAAGAATTTACCCTACGGAGCACAGCGCAGGCT
>JBDRQK010000403.1:0-6036 GCA_043826315.1 Chloroflexota bacterium | reverse complement strand
CAGACATGCTTCCAATGATGCGATAACCTTGTATCACTCGAACAACAACAGTATAAGATACGACTCAGACTGTTGTTGTGCGCTTTAAGGTGTGCTTAAAATTGTAACAACCTAAAGAAGGACAATTCATAAATGTCTTCTCATGGATCAAGGGAGATTGGGGATGGAAAGTGTGAGCAATCTATTTGCCAATCCCCCCGCCCCGATCTTATTGAGAAGAGATAAATTATTTTGGAGCAAAACCAATGAGTACAGCCCGTGTTCGCACTTCCTCGTTTCTCGACCGTTTACAGCCTTCCACGACGACCATCCTGATCATTTCTGCAGTTGTGGTTGGCGCTGGGACGGGTCTTGGGGCAGTATTTTTTATCAAACTGATCTCCCTGGTCGAGCAGGTATTCTATGTCAACGGGGCGACGGTTTTTGGCTTTCTCGGTATTGGTTTGTTCATTGTCGCGCCAGTGATCGGGGGACTATTCGGCGGTCCGGTGATCTCCTTCTTTGCCAGAGAAGCCAAAGGTCATGGCGTACCCGAAGTAATGCAGGCGATCGCATTGCGGGGTGGACGCATTCGCCCGCGCGTGGTGGTTGCCAAAGTGATCGCATCAGCGTTGTGCATCGGCAGCGGAGGCTCGGCTGGTCGGGAGGGACCCATCGTACAGGTCGGGTCAGCGCTTGGTTCATCGATCGGGCAATGGCTGCACCTCTCGGAGGCACGCTTGCGCAATCTTGTGGCTTGCGGTGCGGCGGCGGGGATTGCAGCCACATTCAATGCCCCCATTGCGGGCGTTATCTTTGCAATGGAGATCATCCTGGGAGAATTGCACCTGGGTGACCTTGGCAATGTGGTCATTTCAGCTGTTACTGCCAGTACCGTTGCCCGGGTCTTCCTGGGTGATCACCCGGCATTCACGATCCCCAACTATGCCATGAAAACACCTTGGGAGGTGGTACTGTATATCTTGCTGGGTATCCTGGCTGCGCTGGCTGCGGTCGGGTTTATAAAATTATTGTACTGGTTCGAAGATCGTTTCGACAACTGGCGATTTCCAGATGCGCTTAAACCTGCTGTTGGAGGATTGTTGCTGGGTGGAATGGGTTTCTTGTACTTGCTGGTTATGCAGCAAACCCAGGGCTTGACAACTTCGGATGGTATGCCAGCCATGTTCGGATCTGGTTTTGCAACCATTGAAGCTGCCTTGCTTGGGAACCTCCCCCTGGGATTGATGCTTGGGCTGGTGGTCTTGAAACCCCTGGCAACCTCGTTCACACTTGGCTCGGGAAACTCCGGAGGCGTTTTTGCTCCGGCTTTGTTCATCGGTGCGGCGCTTGGCGGTGCTTTTGGCTGGCTGGTCAATTATTTTGCACCGGGCATGACAGCCGGTCCCGGTGCATTTGCAATTGTCGGAATGGCGGCGGTCTTTGCCGGGGCTGCGCATGCTCCTTTTACTGCCATCCTGATCGTCTTTGAGATGACCAATGACTATCGCTTAATGCTGCCTTTGATGACAGCTGTGATCGTGAGCCTGATCGTTTCGAGGCGCATTCACCCCGAGTCGATCTACACGCTAAAACTTGTCAGGCGCGGCATTCATTTGAAGCAAGGTCGTGACCTGGATGTGATGGAAACCGTGCGGGTTGATGAAGTAATGCTGGATGAACCCGTCACAGTTCCGGTTGACATGCCCGTCTCCCTTTTGCCTGGTGAGTTTTTGGAAACCGGGCGGCATGGTTTTCCGGTCCTGGATTTGGATGGAAGTCTGTTTGGGATGGTTTCCCTTGAAGATTATCGTCGCGCCATGCACGGAAAATTGGATTCCGCTCCCAACCTGGTGGTCCGGGATATTGCCACGCAGACGATCATTAGTGTTTATCCTGATGAAACCGTGGGTGTTGCTATGCAGCGTATGGCTCCACGGGATCTTTCAAGGTTACCCGTGGTGGCGCGTGATGACCCCCATAAACTGGTGGGTGTCGTGCGACGAAATGATATTGTCCGGGCATATGACCTGGGTTCTGTACGCCGCGAGGAAGCACGCCACCAGGCAGTTCAAAACAGCAGCGTAAACGATGTCCATGCCCAGTTTACGGAGATCAAGATCAAATCAGATTTCCACGCTTTGGGTAAAACAGTGGCAGAACTGACTCTGCCACGTGCGGCAGTCATTGTTTCTGTCCGCCGTGGGCACGACTTATTAATTCCGCATGGGGATACACGTCTTTTGAATGGAGACCAGGTGACGGTGTTGTGTGAACGACAGTGTATGGATGAGGTAAAAACTGCTTTTAAGAACAAGGACGGATCGGGATCATAGCCAAAACTGATTGATGTTTACAAGTCGAAGATATACTATACTTGTGTGGTAAATAACAATGGGTTGGAAATCAACTAATAAAAAGTGTAAACCAGGGTCCAGACAAAAAAGTTGTAAGATTTTTTTGCCGGAGGAATAATTGGAATGATCAAGGAATGGTTTCAACCACTTAAAACTGCACGCAAAGCCGAAGTTCTGGAAGAACTCAACCAGGCATCATCTCCAGGTTTTGATTACTTCCTCCTGGTCATGCTGTCGTGCAGTATTGCCACGTTTGGACTGGTCACGGATTCCCCCGCCGTGATCATCGGCGCTATGCTGGTGGCACCTCTTATGTCTCCTATCCTTGGTCTTTCGCTGGCAACAGTGACCGGTAAAGAGCAGCTCTTCAAACGGGCTGTATTGGCATTGGGTGTCGGCATTCTGCTTTCATTAGCCCTGTCCACCCTGTGGGGATGGCTGGCACGCGTTCTGCCATTCGACTTGCTGGTCAATCTGCCTGGAGAAGTTATCTCACGCACGCACCCAACCCCCTTTGACCTGGGGATCGCCCTGGCCGGTGGGGCTGCTGCAGCCTATGCCCTGGCAAACCCGCGCCTTTCGGCTGCCTTACCCGGGGTGGCGATCGCCACTGCCTTGATGCCCCCGCTTTGTGTAATTGGCGTCGGACTTGCCACTGCCAACTGGGATGTGGCTTTTGGTGCCATGCTGCTATTTGTTACCAACCTGGCAGCCATCTCGTTCGCTGGTATCGTGGTTTTTGTGGCGCTCGGGTTCCATCCCCGGAATTCGAGCGTGTTGCTTTGGAAAGGCGTGCCGCGCAGCCTGGTGATCTCGGCTGTGCTGGTACTTTTAGTGACAGTACCACTGGTCCTGCTGACCCTGCGCCTGGTGGAACAGGCTCGATACAATAAACTGGTACAGGATACGGTGGCAGCTGAGATCGCAACATTACCCGATGCCCAGCTCCTGGAAGTGGACCTGGATCAAATCGGTACTGTATTGCATATCAAAGTTACCATACTGACCACGCGCCCTCCTGTCTACAAAGAAGTTGTCAGTCTGCAGGAAGAATTCGCCTTGCAACTGGATCAACCGGTTGCCCTGCAGTTGGTGGTTGTGCCCGGTACACGCCTGGATCCGTTGATCCCGCCCACGCGCACACCGACCCTGACATCAACCCCGACCGGACTGCCTACAGCAACACAAACTCCAACAGCTACTCTTACCCCCACCAGGACGCAGACGCCAACACCGACTTCCACCTTTACACCTACCGCAGTCCTGGCGTATATTGCCAACACGGACGGTAAAGGTGTGTTCGTCTATGATTCGCCGCAGGGCAAGGTCATTGACTCATTGGCTGAAGGTTGGCCGATCCAAATCCTTTACCGGCGTGAAATGGTCAATGGTTACGAATGGCTGGAAATACGACAACTTGATGGCAGGGTTGGATGGGTACCGGCGTATTATGTCAGTATCCGCCCCTAGTATTCGGTTGTTATGGTGCAGGATTGACCTTGCCCGGACGGTTGATTGTTTTCTGGTAAGATCAATTTTGCAGTGAGGTGAAATGAATGAATGAGATCAATTGGGTCTTGCTCCTGCTTGTCTTTTTTGCACGTATTGTGGATGTATCGCTCGGAACTTTGCGCATCATCTATCTTGGTAAAGGTATGCGCCTGCTGGCACCTTTGCTGGGTTTCGTGGAAGTGTTCATCTGGATCGTCATGGTCAGTCAGCTAGTTAAGAACGTATCCAATTTGGCTGGATACCTGGCTTATGCGGCCGGGTTCGCAGCCGGCAACTTTGTAGGCATGGCCATTGAGAACCGGCTGGCAATTGGAACGCTCATGGTGCGAGCGATCGTGTCCGGGGAAACAGATGCCCTGATCGGGTCCCTCAGAGATTCCGGATACGGAGTTACATTTTTCGACGCCGAAGGTGCCAGCGGTCCGGTCAAAGTCATCTACACGGTAATCAAACGCAAAGAACTGAGAGATGTTGTGGAGCGCATGAAGGTTACCAATCCGAATGTTTTCTATACTATTGAGGAAGTCCGCCAGGCAAATAAAGGTGTTTTCCATCCCTCGCAAATTTTTGCAACCCATAAATACCCGGCTCTTAAGGGGAAAAGATGATGGAAAGGAGCTCCAGTCATGCCTGAGCAATTCAAAGAGGTAAAGCCTCCCGGCGGTCTCAGCCGCCTCGGATTTCGGCTTCCGATCTGGTTCTACCGACTGGGATTGGGTGGTCTGTTGGGGAAACGTTTTGTGTGCCTGACGCACACCGGGCGCAGATCCGGTCAGCCGCGCCAGACGGTTCTGGAAATTGTTCGCTATGAGGCAGCCAGTGGAGCTTGCGTGGTGGCAGCTGGTTTCGGGGAAAAGTCGGACTGGGTGCGCAATGTGACTCATGATCCGCATGTCAATATTACTGTTGGCAGGTTAAGCAGACCTGCGCTGGCTGAAAAGCTAGATGCGGACACCGCCGGGCGTGAACTGGTGAACTATGCCCGCCTGCACCCTCTGGCGTGGCGCGAGTTGTCCAATTTTATGGGGTACCACCTGGATGGAAGTGAAGGGGATATCATGGCACTTGGAGAGTTGATCTCCATGTTCATCCTGCAGCCGGTCTGATTAAAACCCAAACCGACAAAAAATGTGGTAAGATAAAATAGGCATCCCGCTCCATCATGAAGCGGGATTTATTATTTATAACGCTCATCCAGTATGACCGGTTCGAGAGAGGCATCCTGTACCAGCAGGCCCAGTGTGGCTTTGTGGAATTATGATTTATCGTAAAGGGGCTGCTCCATGGTATTTCTGGGCAGCCCCTTGCTCATGAAATTCAATTCCAATTTTATACAGGAATGATCACGGGATATTAAATATAAAGATCTCTCCTGGCATAGGTCAGGTAGGCTCCAAACATGCACGCTGCAATGATTCCCACCGATAATAAAACAAAATTGATATCAATGTTTGCTTTGTGCAGCATATCTGCCGGGTTGAAATATTTAAAGGGTGAAAAGTATTTCAGAAAATCCAGCTTCTCATTCAAGCCTGATATGATATAGATGAAAAAGGTTCCCAGTAATATGGAAACAGCCAATGAGCTGGCCTGTTTGTAATGCTTCATGGCAGAACCAAGAAATACACCTATGGCCAGGAAGATCATCTGCATGATGAACATGGCCAGCGAGCCCAGGGCGAGAAATGTATAAAATTTGCTATCAGGGCTATAAGATGCTGCAGCTACAATTGTACTCACCCAGGTCACACCTAACAGGGCTATGCAATTTACCACAGCAGCCAGGGTCTTGGCAGTTATCAACCTGCCGCGTGTGACCGGCAGCGTGAGAGAGAATTCGACGGTCTTATCACGTTCTTCTTTTGAGAT
Source organism: Chloroflexota bacterium (assembly GCA_043826315.1). GTDB lineage: Bacteria > Chloroflexota > Anaerolineae > Anaerolineales > Villigracilaceae > UBA12087. The sequence continues at coordinate 319 of JBDRQK010000403.1, read as the reverse complement.
AGTATCGCTGCCCCACATCACAGAAGCGATGGAAAGCATCAAGCCAAAGTAGATATACATGATGCCATAGAAGCCTGTGACTGTGGTCAGGTTAAACGCCTTCATATTTAACGCATCCAGAATGGCTTTTGGCATGGAATCCAATATGACCAACAATTCAGGATTGTTGGCATAGGCGGAAAACTTTGAAAACCCGATCAAAACAAACACGAACACGATGCCACTCCAGATGAGCAGGGATTTGAAATTTGCTTTAAGTTCTCGGATAAATATATTCATTTCTTCTCCTTCTCACGTGGCAGAGTTAATATTTCTTTTT
>JBDRQK010000402.1:0-6993 GCA_043826315.1 Chloroflexota bacterium | reverse complement strand
GCGGATCATTTTTTCCACCCCATTTTCAGCCCGGATCATCTCTCCCACTCGCGCGGCACGTACCCGCATAGCCAGGTCGTTTTGGGCAGCCATCAGTCCAGCCGCCAGCGAAGCTGTCGTCAGATGTTTGAGCGGGATGGGCTGCGGACCGGCCTCCAGCTCTGCCACGCGCCTGGCCCAGAAAGGCTGATCCGTGGCAGACGGCACCACAATATTGGGAATACCCGCCCTGAGACCGGCACCAGTGGTACCTGCGCCACCGTGATGTACCACGGCCATGCAGTGTGGCAGCAGCCAGGCATGCGAAGCTTCCGGGAGTGCCAGAATATTGGGGGAATGTTCCTGTTTCATCTCCCCTCCCCAGCCAGTTAAAAGGATGCCACGCTGCCGGTTTTGCATTAGGGCTTCAATCATAATACTCTGGATGCGTTCCTTCTCCCTGTTAAGATTACTGCCAAAGCTGATGCAGACCGGTGCCTCGCCAGTTTCCAGAAATTTCTGTAATATTGGTGGGGGCTGGTATTCCGGCTCGTCCAAGAAAAAATAGCCAGGTATGTGGATGTTTGCTGCGCTCCAATCCGCCGGGCGGGGCAGGACCGTGGGACTATAAGCATAGACCAGCGGGGTCAACGGACGGTCGCCATATTGTTTGAAGGGCCAGGTCAGTTTATGGGGAAAATCCTGCAGGTGTCTCTTTCTTAATCCTCGCAACCCGGAGTTGCCTCCATACCAGAAGATCTGTGTAGCCAGCCAATGGCTCAGGTAGCTGAACGGACCCGGCGGCAGCCATGCTAGGGCTACATTAGGGAAAGCACGCGTTGCTGCAAACATGGGAAAAGTTTGCACCGAGATGTCAGGAATCCCCATCTCACGCGCAAAGCTGTGCCCGCCCGTGGTAAACAGGAAGGAATGGATGACAAGATCTGCCCCCTGCAGAGCCAGGCGAGTCTCCCGTACCACTTGCGGGGCGATGGCTAAGATATAATCCTGGATGGAACGTATCATGAGCAGCGGGTTGGTCCCGGCATCGTTCAGACGCAAGCTGATCTCGGCTGGATCCCCGGGTAATGCAGAGAATTCCACACCGGATTGGGTAGCCTGGTCTTCAAAGCGTCCCGCTGCAGCCAGGCGTGGCTTGTGCCCGGCTTTTTGCAACCCAAGTGCCAGTGCCAGGAAGGGTTGAAAGTCGCCACGCGAGCCGTAGGTTAACAGGGTGATGTGCATGCTTGAATTATAGCTGGGTTCCAGTCAAATGCAGCCAGGTCAGGATCAGAGTTTGGAAATTAACCGCCTGTTTGGATTATTTTGATGATAATCCCCCCTAAAACTCCCAAAGAAATCATTACAGGGTATTTAAGCAATATTTACAATTCCTTTACATACTGAATGTATCATTATCAGCAAGCAAGGAGATACCTTGCAAACAAAGATCAAATAAAGGAGATCGAAAATGAATAAAATAATTGCAGTAATTCTGGTAGTCGCCGTTGCAGCCGTCACATTCGGAGCTGTCGGTATGGTTTATGCCCAGGCACCCACCCCCCAGGCTCCTGTTGATGGAACCGGATATGGATACGGTATGATGGGCGCCGGGATGCGCGGTAGAATGGGTCAGAACGAATTTGCCGGCACAGGTGAAGGCGTATTGCACGATGCCCTGATCGCGGTTTTCGCTGAAGAGCTCGGTGTGTCTGTGGAAGATCTGAACGCCAGCCTGTTATCAGGTGAGACCCTGGCCGACATTGCTTTTGAAAAGGGCTTGACAGTTGATGAGTTCCAGGCATTGATGACGGATGCACGCGCCCAGGCAGTTGCCCAGGCTGTATCAGATGGCACCCTGACCCAGGAACAGGCCGATTGGATGGCTCAACGTGGTGGCGGTCGCATGATGGGAGCAGGTCGCGGTCAAGGCATGCGCGGAACCGGTCAAGGTCAATTCTCAAATCCGGATTGCCCCTATTATGGTCAGACTCAACCCTAACTCGAAGTCTTGCTAGATCCTGAATAATTCAGGAGAACAAAAAGATGAGCGCCGCTAAGCGACGCTCATCTTTTATTTACCTAAGAATTTTTATTGTCCTGTGACAATTGGTAGACCCTGTGACTTCCACTCGGTTACGCCTCCATTCATGCTCGTCACTTCGCTAAACCCGGCATCTAGGAGGATATCCCTTCCAGGTTTACTGCGATTGCCGCTGTTGCATACCACCACGATCGTTTTATCAGTAGGGACCTCGCTCAAACGGTCGGGGAGTTCACCAAGGGGTATCAGGGTTGAGCCGGGAATATGAAAATTGACCCATTCATCCGGTTCACGCACGTCCAGGATAAAGGCACCCTCCTCCCGCAATTGGGCAGCTTGCTCAATGTTGATATCTGCCGCCAGTCCGGTGACAGACGGTTTATTACCCTGCATGAAGATGACAGCCACAACAGCAACCACCAAAACAACGCCTAATAAGATCCAGCCCCACAAGGGGAAGGTTGGTTTAAGTGCAGGTTCACGTTTGCCACGATTTGTTGGTTTAGGTGCAGGTTTTCGTTTCCTACGATTGGATTTTCTACTCATTTTTTTTCCTTATCTAAGTTCGGCTATACCATCCTGATTTTTCAACTCTCCTTTTTTGATGTTTTAATAAAGTTACACCTGCAAAACCCATCCAACCCATAATTCGCTGGAATACTTCAATATCTCATAACAGCCTGTCACCACCATCTATAGAATCAACTCGGAAGTGGCAGCCGCGGCTGTGGCGGTTATGGCGGGCAGCCTGTGCCACCACCAGGGCTGCTTCCACGGCGTTGCGCAATCCGATCAGCCCATCGCTAAGGCGGGTGGAACGGTAGAAGGTCTCGATCTCGTTCTGCATGTGGCGCAGTTCGCGAATGGCGCGTGACATGCGTTCACCAGAGCGTATCAGACCGACCTAGTGCCACATGATGTTCTGGATGGTCTGCATGTCGCCCTGGATCAAGGCTGGGTCGGCATCCACGGTCAGGTTGCTCTCATCCCAGGGAGGGATATCCTCCCGACCTGGGATCTTGTCACGTTCCGGTTTGGCCAGCTCTATTTCAACATGGGATCCGGCTCTCTGTCCCCATACCAATCCCTCTAAAAGAGAGGTGGAGGCCAGACGGTTGGCGCCATGCAGACCCGAACAGCTTACCTCACCGACTGCGTATAAATTTTGAATATTGGAGAGTCCCCATTCATCCACAGCCACACCGCCGCAGAAATAATGCGCGGCTGGGACTACCGGGATGGGCTCGCGCGTGATATCAATACCAGCCTTCAAGCAGGTGGCATAAATATTCGGGAAGCGCTCCTGGATGGTTTCCGCCGGGGCATGCGAGCCAATATCCAGCAGAACATGCGAATACCCGTATGTTTCCATCTGGTGATGGATGGCTCGCGCGACTACATCGCGCGGCGCAAGGTCTTTCCACTCGGGTGAATACTTCTCCATGAAGGTTTTCCCATCCGGTGTCAGCAGAATGCCCCCCTCGCCGCGCACAGCCTCGCTTATCAGAAAACCATCCATACCTGGTGTGGCCAGGGAGGTCGGGTGAAACTGAACATATTCCGCATTGATGATGCGCGCCCCGGCCCGGTGTGCCATTGCCAGGCCGTCACCGCGTGCTCTAGGCGGGTTGGTGGTATTGGAGTAAATACGCCCCAGTCCCCCGGTGGCTAATATGGTAGCCGCGGAAAGGTAACGGTGCACCATACGTGTGGACTGATCGAAAACATAAGCCCCATGACAGGTGATCGGGCGATAGTTTGCCAGCGGATCACGGGCATGATGCGGAAAAGTGATCAGATCCACAGCTGTCAGGTCCGTCACCAGCCTCACGTTGGTATATTTTTTCAGGGCTTGCAGCATGCCGGAGATGATGGCTTGCCCGGTTGTGTCGCCAACATGCGCAATACGCCGTCGGGAATGGGCTGCTTCCTTGCCCCAGGCGATCTGTCCTTTGTCATCTTTATCAAAATCAACTCCGGATGTTTCGATCAGGATCTTTTGCAAAGCAGGCGGACCTTCTTCAGACAGGATACGGGCTGCCTGTGGCAGGCTGGCGCCTGCCCCGGCGGTTAATATGTCCTCCACCAACAGTTCAACATTATCATCCGGACCGCGGCCAATGATTCCTCCCTGTGCGTAGCGTGTGTTCGATTCCTGCGGGTCATCTTCAGGCGTGATGATATCTATCTTGATATCGGGGTTGCGCGCCAGGTTTAGTGCCGCACTGACACCGGCAATTCCGCTGCCAATGATAAGAACGTCCGTTGTTCTCACAGGGTCTCCTATCTCAACCGATGGCGATCATGCGCTCAACCGCTTTCAGGGCACGCACGCGGATCGGTTCGGGTACTTCAATCACATACTGGATCAACTGCAGCGCTTTGAGCGTATCTTCCAGCGTGATCTGATTCATATGCGGACAGCGCACACTGCACAGGCGCAGCATGGGTTTGTCTGGATTAGCAGCAATGATGTTATCACCCATGGCACACTCTGTCAGTAACAGGAAGTGTGGCGCATCGGACTGCTCTATATGGTGGATCATGGCGGTGGTGCTGCCCGAAAAATCGGATGCTGCCACCACTTCCGGGCTGCACTCCGGGTGGGACAGGATGACCACATCCGGGAACTGCTCTCTCACCGAACGGATATCCGCCACGGTGAATTTCTCATGTACTTCGCAACGTCCGCGCCAGCCCACCATCTGGTAATCCAGGCTTGTATCAAATTCCGGTCCCTTTGTTCCCAGGGTTGGAAAGATGATGTGTTTGCCGGTCTCATTGGCGACGTTGGCAGCCAGGTATTCATCCGGCAGGAAGATGATGGTACCGGTTTGGAGTGATTCGACCACTGCCACCGCGTTTCCAGAGGTGCAGCAAATATCACTTTCGGCTTTGACATCGGCATAGGTGTTGACATAAGTGACCACCGGCACACCCGGGAAACGCTGGCGCAAGACTCGCACATCCTCGGCCTTGATCGATTCGGCCAACGAGCAGCCGGCTTTGGCTGCCGGGAGCAGCACGGTCTTGGTCGGATTGAGGATCTTGGCGGTCTCAGCCATGAATTCCACACCGCAAAAGACGATGATATCCTTATCAGTCTTGGCTGCCATTCGTGCCAGGAAAAGCGAATCCCCGACATAATCCGGGATCGAGTGGAACAGGGCTGGTTCCATATAGTTGTGCCCTAAAATGACAGCATTTTTCTCAACCTTCAATTGGTTGATCTGTTCAGCCAAGTCAGCCTTGATGCGCAATTCCACATCCGGTACCACATTGCGCAGCAGGGTTTTCATTTTTAAGTACATTTCAGATTCGGGCATAATACCTTCTGGGTAATGAAACTGGAATTGATCACCTGAATTGGATTAGCACCATCAGGTAATTTTTACCATTAAAGTTGAAAAAGAAGAAATTAACCACAAAGCACCAAGGCACTAAGAAAATATTAAGGTTGGCTCTTTTTTGTGTCAAGGTCCCGGCCTCTTTTCCCGGGATTGTGCCTTTGTGGTAATAATATAACTTCACATCTCAGGCACAATAAATAACTTTGTTTCTCTCCCTGTCAATCTGGAATTTTCACTTCCAGGCTGACATCGAAGACTTCCGCAGAGTGGGTCAATGCTCCGCTTGATATAAAATCCACTCCCGTCGCAGCAATGGCTCCTACACTATGCAAGGTAACATTTCCGGAGGCTTCCAGCTTGGCACGCCTGTCCTGTGGTAGGGCAGCGTTCATTTCGACTGCCTGGCGAATCATCTCCAGGTTCATATTGTCCAACAGGATGCGTTCCACGTTCAACGCAAGTGCAGCCTTAACATCCTCCAGTGTGCGTGTCTCAACCTCGATCTGTAAACCAGTCCCGGCGGCGCGAGCACGCAGGACAGCCTCTGTCAGTGAACCGGCAAAGTCGATGTGGTTATCCTTGATCAGGATCATGTCATACAGGCCGATGCGGTGATTCTGTCCTCCGCCGCGCAGCACCGCCAGCTTGTCCACCAATCGCAGCCCTGGAGCGGTCTTACGGGTGTCCAGGATGACAGCCTTGCTGCCTGACACGGCCTGCACGAACTTGTGTGTCAGGGTGGCAATACCCGACATCCGTCCCAGAAAGTTGAGAGCGGTGCGTTCTGCGGTCAGGATGGCACGTGCCGGACCGCTCATCCGGGCCAGGATCTCCCGGTCACGGACTAAAGCGCCTTCAGGGACTAATGCCTGAAATTCGATGTGCTCATCTACCAATTGGCAAGTGGCTGCGAACACGTCCAGCCCGACTGCAACGCCATCTTGTTTTGCCAGCAGTTGCGCCTCCAGCCTGGCCTCAAAGGGAATGATGCTGTTCGAGGTGGCATCTCCCGTGCCGACATCCTCCCGCAAGGCGTTTTGGATGGCTGCCAGTATTTCACCGGGCAGATCGCTGTTAAATTTCTTAGGAATTGGGATAGTGAGGTTAGCTGTCATTATGATCTCTCAACTCTGTTTATACCTCGAATGGCACTAAAAGAAAAGTATGCCGAAGTGCTCAAGATGTACCTCGCGGTTAACTCTTCGAAAGTTAAAACCTTCGAAAGAGTCGATCCACCTCGCTATTGAACTTAGCGCTGTTTCCACAGCCTCGATTATTGGGTACAATAGAACCATGACAACCTCCTCCGCTAACACAGACCGCATCTCCAATATCCACCTGACCCTGCTGCAATATCCCATCCTGAAGGTGAATATACGCGCCCGCATGCGCCAGGAGCTTTTTGAGAGAGGCATCATCCAGGAAGATGCATTCGAAGCAGAAGCCCACAAAAAAGCCCTGTTATCCCAGGAACTTGAAGGTTTGAAAGATCCATTCGCACAGGAAGACGCCGATGTATGGGAACTGCGCCTCAGGCATATTCGGGATGGTATGACCGATTTTTATTTTGCTTACAACCTGCCTTATGAATTGTTTGAAGACATCATTCGGAACGTCATC
>JBDRQK010000401.1:0-7590 GCA_043826315.1 Chloroflexota bacterium | reverse complement strand
GAGGGACCCGTACAGGACATCGTCACCAAACCGGTCTACCTGGACGTGAGTGTCCCGGCTGGAACTGAATACATTCATCACACCAGCGCCGGGAATACCGTCTTTGCTTATGTTATTGCTGGAAGTGCCAGGTTCTGCCTGGAGAAGGATGAATGCGACTACGAGATTGATGGAGAAAATCTTGCTGACAGATCCAGAAATGGTCATGTTTTCAATGGCGAGCTTGTGCTCTTCCGTGATGGAACACAGATCATGGTTTCCACGCAGGCTGAACCTGTTCGTTTCCTGCTGTTATCCGGGGAACCCATCGGAGAACCGGTGGCATGGGCGGGTCCCATTGTCATGAACACGAAAGCCGAATTGCAGATCGCCTTCGAGGAATATCGCAATGGAACTTTCATTAAGTAACCATCATCGTTATTTCTACAGATTGGAAAGCATTTCCATCAACCAACCTGTTTAAGCGTGTACTTCCATGACATAATTGGAAGAGAAGGTAATAATTAATGTTCAACCTCACCCTATCCACAATCTTGGCATTCTCGTTCGTACCGCCCTGGTGTACCTGGTCATCCTGTCGGGCTTGTGCTAATCGGGCAAGTGCGAGATCGGTCAGATGCAGTTTTCGACCTGGTGGTGTTGCTGTTGATATCCAACCAGTGTGTTGAGAAGTAGAAAAAAACATCCGGATCATCCTCCAATTAAATTCAGGGAGTAAAAGGAATATGGATTACGAAAATTATCGAAAAAAATTCTTTAGAAATCCCTTACCCATCCCGCGTTTTGAATTTCATGGTCTGCAAGGGTTGACCTTATTCTTTGAGGATTATGCCGCGGCCATAGATTATTACCAGTGCGTTCTGGGTTCACCCGCCTATGTGGAAGGAAAATACACCCATGGCTGGCAGATCGGGGATACCTGGCTAACCCTGCTCAAAGGCCAGGTCGGGAACCCGCAGAATGTTGAGGTTATGATCGTCATGCAAACCCCTTCCGAAGTGGACCGCTTGCAAGCTGCTTTCATCGAGGCTGGAGGAGTGGGTGATGCCCCAGGCGAGCAATTTATGTATACGCCAGTTTATTCCTGTTCAGTCAGAGACCCGTTTGGCACCAACATCCTGATCTATTGCCCAAGCGCGGTATGATTGACATGTATGCCAGAAAATGATGCCTTTTGGGATTTTTATTGGGAGACCCACCTGCAGCCGATGGAGAACCTGGGCAAGCGAGCTGCCATTCTGTCTGTCTCAACCCTGATCCGTCGCCTGGCCGGGCAAACCAATCACTCCTTGCGCCTGCTTGAATTGGGTTGCGGTGAAGGGCAGGTCATTGGGACCCTATTGGAAGCCCACTCACAGGTCTGCAGCCTGCAGGGCTCGTTGGGGGTGGACTACAATGCCCAATTCCTGGCAAAATGCAAGCAGGATTTTCCTGGCTTGCGTTGTATCGAAGGTGATTTCACAGACCCGGTCCTACTGGGTGGCTTGGGGAAGTTTGATATCGTGCTGCTCGTCAATGCTTTACATGAAGTTTTTTCGGATTGTTTTTCCCCCGAACTGGCTGAGATCGATATCCCTGCTGCCAAACTGAAAGTTGAGCAAGCCCTGGCTGCTGCAGCATGTCGCTTAAAACCCGGGGGCTGGCTGGTCCTGTTTGACGGACTGGAGCCAGCTGGTAATCTGTTGGAGAGCGTCCGGATCCGCTTTCGTGATCACAGTGTGCGCCAGGATTTTGATACATTTGTGCAGCAATATCAGCCGCTGCGGATCAGCTATCGCCAGGTGGAAAATCCCCTGTGCGTTGAGCTGCCCTGGCGTGATTTTACCCGGTACATCACCAAGTCCATTTTTCTTGGGAAACGACTGTGGGAAAGCGAACGCCTGCAAAGCTACCAGTATTTTACAGAAGATGAGTATCGGGGTGCCTTTGATCGCCATGAATTGGAAATTAACGATCTTCAGATCCTGACCGTGAATGAAGAAAAATGGCGGAACCTGGTAGACATCGACAGCCCGGGGGTCAGGTTTCCGGAAGAGCATATTCTTATCCTGGCGCGCCGGGTCGGTAAGTCCAATCAGGCAAGGTAGCGAATACTATTCGAGAACCAGGCTGATCGAACGTGGCAACCGTAAAATTGGTTTTTCCCCAACTCACTATCAAGAATAAGAGAAAACCTCACGAAGGTTAATCCATGAAGATGTGATCATTATTCCAGGCAACCCTTCCGGAGGAATGATACTAAAAAGAAATAACCGTCACTCCCCGCATGAATGGGGTGAGCAATTTAAATTTTTTATTCGGTCGGAGTTGCTTCGTTCTTTCGGCCAGTCCGGAACAGCCCGAATATGCTGCCGATCAATGCCACCAAGAGCAAGAAGATTCCCAGCAAGACCAGGAAGATGTAGATGTATAGTGCTTTCTGAACGATCTCAGGTAAAACATCCGTTGCCAGTTGAGTATAGCGGGACAGCATGGCTTGAACGATAGTAGTTTCCGTGTTCTGGGAGGCATTTTCAAGCCAACCGCGCAGTCCTGCCAGCAGTATCAGATTGGGGATGGCAACCACAAAAATGACACATCCCGGGCTGCCCAAACGACCAAAGCGGTGGCTAAAAAAGATCAGCAGACCCAGGAAGAATAACGATACAAGACCTGAGACTCCAAAAACCACCAGAAGTTTGCTGTGGGTTGCAGCCGATACAATACTCAATGGCCCGATCCCTTGCGCCAACCCTTCCTTCATTTCAGGGTCAGTCATCAAGTCTGCCAATCCCTGGGGTCCATCGTAATATAGGGGTTCCGCCCACTGTCGGAAGAACCACAAGCGGGCCTCCCGGGCAGTCATTCCCTCTATATCTTCAGCGTGCACGATGATCTCCAACCCAGGAATGGGCTGCCATTGTTTATCTGGAGATTCGTTGATCTTTTGGCGCATGATATTAATGTCACCCTCCGCGTCCAAACCACCTGCTTCAAAGCTGAACTGGCTGGCCAGGGTTGTGGCCAGCAGGTTGATACCTTGCACTGGCCCGGTGATCTGCACCAGGACAAACAGCAGGAAGGTGATATTCAAAAGGAAGATCAGAACAATGCCGGTCAGCCACTTGGCATCCACATGCCAGTAAGGTCTTGGTTTGGATCCTGTGGGAGTGCTCATTTTATTCTCCTTTTTGGAAAAATAATCACCATAAATTCCGAACGGCTATGGAAGAGAAAAAAAACAGGTTTATCCCCGTTATCCAACGTTAGATAATTTAGAGATAAACCTCTATGCCCATCCAGAAAAAAATATATAAAGATTGTACAATAAAACAGCTGGCAGATTCAAGCCGGATTTCTGTTATTACACAAGAAACGTTTCCTGAAAAATTTTTTAAGTCATCAATCAATGTTATGATCAAGAAGGTTACTGGAAAGCACAAATGAAAGAAACAAGACAACCTACCCCCACAGAGATTGATGAGTTGATCGCTTTTCTACCGATAATCTATGGAGAAGGGTTCAAACCGATTAATCAATGGCTCGATGGGAAACAAGCAGGAAAACAGGAATTGACGATGCCCTGGCCGGATTACAACCAGGTTGTCACTGATTTTTTTCACACAGCAGGGAAGGATTGTTGGTGTGATTATGACTATGATCCGGATCAATCGGCACGAATGATAAGGGATGCAGATACTGTTAAGAACAGCACATTGGATCAAGTAAAGACCATGCTGACCTATTGCGTAAGGGGGGAACGCTTCCGGGACGGGCATTGGGGCGAGATGATTGATAGTGGCGCAATTCGCAATTTACTTGAACGTCTGATTGAACTTGGTTCTCTCATGTAATTATTAATCTCTTGATGTAGAATAGCTCTTGCAATGAGATCACACATCTTTTCCAAAGGTCGCATCGGACGCGAAGCGCTTACCTTACAAGCCATGTTCCTTCTTTACTGTCGGAAACAGCATGACAGTGTATCTGATTTGTGCAATGAGTGCCAGGAATTGCAGAACTATGCACTGAAGCGGCTCGATAATTGCCCCTTTCAACAGGGTAAGACCACCTGCGCAAAATGCCCGATCCATTGTTATAAAGCGGATATGCGAGCCAGGATCAAGATGGTCATGCGCTTCTCTGGTCCACGCATGCTCCTGACCCATCCTTTCCTGACGATTCAACATTACCTGGACGGGTTACGGAAAGAACCTCTCGAAAAGTAAATCGCCTGCTTTTTTTTTTTCAAAAACTCAAAGAAACGACTTTCACAATTGAAGGTCGTTTTTTTTAGTCATTTGAAATTTGACCCATCTTCGATCAATAATGGTTTCACATGGAATTATTAAAATTCTTATGAAGAGATGGCCAAGATCGTTCAGAAGGGAAGCATAGCAGCAGATCAATTATTGGTTCAGGTTAAAGCTTTCTGAAATCTTGACAGTAAGTTTAATCTTCCTTTACATTTGCTTGCTATCATGGAAGCCAAGTTGAAAAACAAAAAAATCTCAAATCTATTTGGAGGTAATACTATGTTCAAGAAACTAATAATTGGTACCCTGGCAGCAGTCATCATCGTCGCGGTTGGTGCAAGCGCATTCAAGGCAATGGCAGCTCCAGATTTAGAAGACCAAACCCTGCCTGTTTCCGCAAGTCTCCCAAACACCCTGGCGACCATCAACGAGGTGGAAGTTGCCTCAGTGGCAGACACTTCGTTCCAGACAATACCCACGGCTTCTCTGACAGTCGATGAAACAGCCGGACTTCTTTTCATGTACGAAGAGGAAAAACTGGCACGTGACGTTTACAATGCCCTGTTTGCCACCTGGGGACAATCTACCTTCCAGAACATCGCATTCAGTGAACAGACACACATGGATGCCGTCATGGCATTGCTTGTTCAATATGGTATTGAAGTTCCCGGTGATGCAGCAGGAATCTTCAAGGATGCCTCACTCCAAGCTTTATATAACAGCCTTTTAACCACAGGCAATCTCTCGTTGGCAGATGCTTTGAAGGTTGGCGCTACCGTTGAAGAAGTGGACATCATGGATTTGCAGTCCCACCTGGAATTAACGGTCAACCCAGATATTAAACTGGTCTATAACAACCTGATGAATGGTTCATATAACCACCTGCGTAACTTCGTCAAGGTTCTCAATCGCAAGACCGGCGAAGTTTACCAACCACAGTACCTGGATGCAGAGCTTTACCAGGCCATCCTATCCGGCGCAAATGGCAATGGTCAGGGTGGAATAAATGGCAGCAGAACTGGTGTTGATACTGGCACACCCTCTACTGGTGGAAATGGTTATCGCGGCGGAAAACCGTAAGTCCCCTGTTTGAAATGGCAAATAGCTGTCCCAAAAGTGAAATGGGACAGCTTCTTATTTAACATTCGCTATTTAGTTGCCATAACTTAAAACTGATGGAGGTCAGCAATAGGTAAGGGCAATGCAGCATTAATGGGGGCATACAGTATTTCCAGGAATCCGCTGATACAAAGTGCCAGACCATCAGGATCAAGTAGAGGGGAAACTATGTAAAAAAGATTGGATCAGCTGTCCAACAGCAGACCGAAATAGGACGTTCAGCGGTTTTCCATCACTAGTGGGCATCATTGCCAGCGTGTCCCATCCAGCAAGAATGTTCTCGATCACATCTCGGCACAGAAAGCTGTAGTTTTCTTGTCCGAAGTAATCTTCGAGAATGAGGATTGTCGATTATTCGAGAAAACAACCCGCCAACAATAAATCGTCCGCGCTTCTTAAATAATATGATATATTCCAGCGTATCCTTTGGTTGATATTTAAAAAGAACCCAAAAGTTGATAGGAATTCATGACCAACCTGGCCCCTTTTTTAGTTTACGTTTTTGTTGTCACTTTCACCCCTGGTCCCAACAATATCCTGTCCATGGTAAATGGCATGCGTTACGGTTATCAAAAAATGATCAAATTCCTGGCGGGAATCGTTGCCGGCTTTTTTATTGTCATGTTCATCAGTGGTCTCCTTAATGTTGCCCTGTCCAGCCTTATCCCGGATTCTGAACTTTGGATTAAGATCCTGGGTGCTGTTTACATGCTCTATCTGGCTTATCACATCATCCGCTCTGGCCCAGTTGACGAAACTGAAGGTAACAGTTCGATCAATTCATTCAAGTTGGGTTTTGCGATGCAATTCCTGAATATCAAGGCTATTCTGTTTGGAATAAGCGTTTATTCATTATTCATCATCAACCTCTATAAAAGCCCGTTTATGATATTTTTGTTTGCCATTTTTCTGGCCATCACTGCTTATGTGGCCACATCTGCCTGGGCGCTGGGCGGGAATATCTTTCGGTCGGTTGGTAAAAAGCACTATCGGATGGTCAATTTCATTATGGCAGGATTGTTGATCTATACCGCCATTGCCGGTTTAATGGGTTAAACATGGGTTGTTAATCTTGCGCAAGAGATAAAGTTTGCAAGAATTTGCCCATAAACTGGAATATAATGTAAATAATAGTCAAAACTTTGAAATCAATGCTGTTTGAGAATTGGATCCATCGTATGAATAAAAAAGGATAATAAGAAATGGAAAATAACGAGAACGAAAATTTACCCGAGGATGAGATCGCTCCGGATGAAAAGACTTCTGCACAACCGGAACAAGAAACCCGGATACCTCCATCCAAACCGGAAAAGCAACCTCTCAGCCGCGGCCGCCGCTTCTGGCGCGCCAGCCTGATCTGGCTGGCAGCTATCGCCATAGCTTTCACGGCTGGTGTATTGACCTTTAATTTCCTGCGCTATCAGCCACAGATAAAAGAACTGACCCAGGCTTATGAGACAACGACGGATCTGCAAAACCAGGTTAATAGCCTGACCGCTGAACTGAACACCGCCAATGATCGGCTTGCTGTTCTTGAAGATGCTCAAACCCACCTGGAGTTGATGCAGGTGCTGGTGGACGTCAATAATGCCCGCCTGGCGTTAGCCGACAAGGATGTCCCGGCTGCCAAAGCAGCTCTCGAAAAAACATCCCAACACCTGGAAGACCTGGCTCCCCGCTTGAGCGCTGCAGATGCCAGCCTGGTAACAAGTTTGCCACAACGTCTGACACTGATCCTGTCTGGTCTGGATAACGATGTGGAAACCGCCAAGGTGGACCTTGAATTGCTGGCGGGTAACTTGATGGAAATTGCCACTTCCTTGTTTGGCAATTAATGGTTCTCGGAAATAAGAAAAATATTTCCTTCGAATAAAAAGGCGCTCCCAATAATCGGAGCGCTTTTGATTGTTAATTCTTGAGAGAGAAGCATCCATCAAAAAGAAATAGGATTGAAGTTGGTATTCTTATCGAAATAATCCTCGTTTTCCTTCTTTTTAAGGAAGTTGACCACCAGGTATGTCAGGGGTGTGACCAGGGTTTCATAGACAACTTTGAACATCCATTGCGATAGAATGGCTGTCAACAAGGCGGATGATGGCAGGATATTCCAAAATGCGAGCGAAATGAATATGGCTGAATCAACACCTTCTCCCACAATGGTGGAGCCAATGGTTCGGATCCAAAGGAATTTTCCCTGCGTTCTCAGTTTTAACTTTGCCAGGATAAAGGAATTCAA
>JBDRQK010000400.1:0-9253 GCA_043826315.1 Chloroflexota bacterium | reverse complement strand
AACTGGACATGGTGGTGGTCATGACTGGCGGCAACTTTGAGCATGATGATGGTCAACCTTTCCAGATCATGGAACGCTACATCCTGCCGGCTGTGCTTCCTTGAACATGCCAGCCTTGGTGCTCTTGAGAGATACGGTGCGAAGCGCCGGGTGGTGCATCCCGGTGTGATATACCGCGTCGGTAGGCGGTGCGAAGCGCCGTGTCATTAGGCGGAGCGAAGTGCGGCTTTTGTAAGGTTTTATTAGCGGGATTGTTGAAGACTAATTTCCATCCAATTGAAAAATAGCCATGCTTTCAACCAATAACCCAGATCATCAGAATGCAGGAATTAGGCTTCAAGTGCATGTTGGTTGATGGAATATGCAATTTACTTACCATATAGCCTGCTTTGAGTACCGGCTCGAATTGCCTGTTTTTTTTCAAATATCATTTACCAGCACAATCCGGTAACGGGCCTTGTTTTCCTTAACCCTTTGCAGGGCTTCGTTCACCTGTGACATGGGCATAAGTTCAACCAGAGGTTTTATTCCATGCTCATGCGCGAACGAGAGCATGGCTCGCATCGTGGCCTGGTTTCCAAGGAGAGAACCATTGATCGAAAGATCATGCGCAACAATATTGGTCGAGTTTAGATGTAGATCCGGAAAACCGAGCATGACCAGCCTGCCCCTCTTTTTGATGGTATTGAGGAGCAAACCCAGGTGGGTCCCATCACTCGTTGTAGAGATCACCAGGTCGTAACTAAAAGAGAGATCCTGGATGTTCGAGATGGCGTTGATGTCAATAAAATGATCCGCACCAAATGCGAGGGCTTGACTTCTCTTGGCAGGCGAGGATGAAATCGCCGTGATCTCACAACCAAAAGTGTGGGCAAACTGGATGGCCAGGTGACCCAGCCCTCCCACCCCAATGATGGCGACCTTTAAAAAGGGGGATGTCAGGTAGGTTTGCAACGCTGAATAGACTGTGATCCCAGCACACATTAGCACAGCAGCGATCTCGGATGGCATGGTTGCAGGAAGCGGGTAGACAAACCGGTGATCTGCAACAACCGAAGTCGAAAATCCCCCGTAAGGGACCATGACCGTTGCATCTTCAATCTTCATACAGAGTTGAGGCTCCCCTTTTAAACACCACTCGCACTCGCCACATGAACGACCGAGCCAGCCGATCCCCACCCGGTCTCCTTCCTTCAAAGCGGTGACTGCGGAACCCATCGCGGTCACATGTCCTACAATTTCATGCCCCGGTACGAAGGGAAAAGTGGTAATCCCATAATAATCGTCAATGGCGTGGATATCTGTATGGCAGACCCCGCAGTGTGTTATTGACACCCTGACATCATGATCACCAAGTTCGGGCGGTTCATAAGAGAATTTTTCAAGTGCTGCCTCCCTTGTTTTGGCGGCATACCCTAAAATTGTTGAAGTAGTCATATTCTATTCCTCCTTTCTAGATTTGCAACATTCACATTGGTAAATAAATTCAAACATACAGGTTATGTTACCGAATGGTGGACGGGATGGATCAGAACAGAAAAAACACCACAACTGCGGTCAGCAATGCAAATGCTGTTGATAGAAATGTTCCGATGATAAATCCACGGAAATGGAAAGCATAATCTTTGTAGCCTGGAAGGCCTTCTGTCCCTGGAATAACGACAAACTTCGGGGTTATCGTGCAGAACATCAGCCAATCCAGCAGGAGCCAATCCACGAGGTTAAATGTGAAGGTGACGCCAAATGCATTTAAGAAAAGTGCCATGAAAGAACTGTTGGCACCCAATTGCAGTTTGAGCCTCAGCGTTGAGATGAATGGAATTATGATCAAGGCCAGTAAAAAAGGAATACCGAGCAGCAAGGACAAACGTTTTTCGTTGGGTGTTTTGGGAGGAACCTTCGACTGGATATCTTTGGGGTAATCCTGCAGAAATGTGCGCGGGTTAATATTAAGAGAGAGGATCAGAATGAACGAAGAGATGACGGATAACAAAAGTCCATCGATAAGGGTCTTTCCCCAATTGATCATTTCAGACTTCCTTTCAATAACTGGCAGCAATTGCTCAAAAAAGAGACATATGTGCCTTGAACCACTTTTTTTGGCCAGCTTTCTTCAATGAGGGCTTGGATCCATCACCTTACATGCTGCTTATACCCTTCCCATTTCAAACCGAACTTTTCGGCCAACATAAGTTCTTCGGTAATGATGTTAATTCTTTCCATGGGGAGCGATGACCGCAAAAAGCAGCGAGTTGGGTTTCACCCTGCGGGACCTGCGCGGGGCTGTGGATCTGCCCGGATAATATATTGGAGCTCCTCAACCCATCCAAGGGTGCCGGGATTCAGTTTTAATAGACACGTTCATTGACTTATTTCCTTCAACCAATGTACAAATTCATCTTTTTTTGCATTTTCGACAAGTTGATGGATAGGAGCCTTATTTAGAAAATATTGAAAAACAGAGGCATATTTCTTATAACTGCTCCTTTCGGGATCATTCACAATATCCCAAATCTCTGTCATATTCAACTGTGGAGCATTATTCTCAAATTGACCTGCCGCATAAAGTGCAAATCCCTCATAGAACCATACTGCACCCATGGCATTCTCGTCGCCACTCAAGATTCTGATATGTAACCTGTGAGCCATCTCATGGGTCAGCAATTTTTCAAAAGCATTCTCTTCATCGCCTTCCGGATACAATGAGCGATAAAGGTCAGGGGAAACGCTCATCAAGATTTCCTGTTCCAGTGCAGCACAATAAGTTGGGGGAAGTTCAATGTGTGGGTCGAGTCCGCAGATCGTAAGAAGGTCATGGTCGAAGGAGGTCTTCTCTGCATGGACCTGGAAAAGTTTTGCAAAAGGTTCTCTTGTGAGATGATGCCAGTCATGTTCTTGAGCGAAATTTCTTAATCTTTTTTGTGCTGCAATGCAGGTTTCTCGAAGAAAAGCTCGTTGAGGTTCCAGTGATTCAGCCAATTGAACAGGAATCTCATACACACTATCTTCAATTTGCCTGGTCTGAGAGAAATTATCACGCATTGATACCTGTCTTTGATCGTTTTGAATAAGATCAGTGAGCAACCAAAGGGTTGGTGTTCATGAAGCCTCCCCGCAGGGGAAGGCGGTGGTTCCGTCCAGCCCCAGACCAAGAAGGGGGAAAGGGACAGAGCCAGAGGTGGGCGGTTTTATGCAACGTTTCTCCTGCCAAATCTCTGGTGCTGACCGGGTTGGCAGCCAATAGAATTTCTTGAATCCTGTTCTTATAAATATACATCAATTTCAAAGGTAATAAGTTCATAGCCTTCATCAGCAACCAATGCAAATCTTAGAGTCGGACATGGTAAAGATAACGACGTTTCCTGCCAGTTTCCAGGCGAGGTAAGTCGATTTCACATTCTTCGATGCGACCCTCACACAGGTCAAGATTTCCTTCTTCTCTGTATGCTTCCATAAGTTCTTTGGCTGCCTGTAATTGACTCCGCCAAATCTTGATCTCCTGGTCGGTGAATTCCCATGTTTGGAAATCCAGAGAATGTTTTTGTAAGACACGGGCTAAACCCGTATTTTCCGGTAAGAGTACATCCGGGGATTCGGTTTCAGATGCATATTGGAAAGAAAAAAGCCCCATTTGACCATCGGGGGATAATATTTTTACCAGCTGGTGGATCGTTTCATCCAGGTTTTCGGAATAATGAAGGGAGGCGATGGCAATGATGGTATCAAAACTGGCTGGTGGGAAATCCAAATTATTCATATCCCCGAAACGAAATTCCATGCGGTCTCTTTTTTTCCGGGTACGTTCCTGCGCATGTGCTATCGCTTCTTTTGCAATATCTACTCCTATGATATGCGCCTCCGTAGTATCCGAAATATATTCAGCAATTTTCCCAACCCCACATGCCAGATCGAGAACTTTGTTATCTGCTGAAAGCTTGAGTACCTCAAGCAGTTTCTCTAACTGCACCATATCCATCAGATCAGCCTGACAAAGGTTCTTTCCAAATACCCGCTGACAAAACTCGGCATGGGCTACGCTTTTGACACTGCGAATAAAATAGTCGCTGAATCGCCTTCCGGTGCGTTCCACCCTCGCCTGTTGTGCTTGAATTCTTCCTGTGCCTGTTAATCGATAAATGCCTTCCTCGAAAAGAATGAAGCCTGCTTCCACCAAGTGCGGAAAGGCAGACGTCCAATCCAGGAGTCTGGCTTTCTTACCAAACGTTGACACCTCGATCAGATTTCCGCGCTTGCGAATATTTTCAGCAATCGCTGTCATTTTCTCGCCTGCTTGCAGATTTTCATCCGCTTCTTCTGGATTTGCGGCTGGGTAAAGTTCTATTGAAAGAATTGCATCCAGGAGTTGTTTTTCAGCAACTGAAAGATCGGTGCTACTTTTCATTTAAATATTTGCTCCTGCCTCAGATCTTGCTCATCACATGGAAGGACTCTTTGATCAACTGTCTTGGGCGGTTCTATGCAACGTTCCTCCTACCAATTTCCGGGTAATGAACGGTAGCGAACCTGTTCTATGTATTCACGATAGCCCGGGAGTTCTTCCTTCAACGTGCGATCTTCAAATACCATTCGGATGATGGTCAGAATGATCACCGCAAAAGCTGGAATTATCACCCAATACGAGCTAAAAAATTGGCGTCGCAATCCAGGCAATGATGCCACCCGCATATCCTGGATGGCGCACCCCATGTTACGGACCAGCGCTGATGACAGTGTGACCACGATCAGTTTGAATGCGGACATGAGACGAGAAGAATCGGTTTGCCACCATTGCCCGATCAATTTGAGCAACAGCATATTGGATGAATTCAAGCGTTTCGTTCAGCAGGGTTTGTTGTGCACGCTGACCAATCTTTTCCATAAAGCGGACACCTTCCCGCTCCTGCCAGGCTCCTTCGATGAACGACACCCATTTTGGATCCACAAATTCCCCGGCCCAAATCGCCCCGGCTTTTTTTGACTGCACTGTGCCCGTATGAAGGGTATGCAGCATGCGGCAAAAGGTCAATACAATGAAGGACTGACCAAACCTGGAGTTTAAGAAACTTAGCGGTAGATGGATCTCAACCTGGAAATCTATCAGTGCTTGATTCATGGTCTTTTTGATCTCAGTGAGCAATTCATTTAAAGGTATTGTTTTCAAAATTTTTTCGGGAGCGGGACCAACCAGGGTGATGCCGCACTCACGAAGAACCCAGCGGACATGCCACTGGTTATCATGCGTTGATTCTTCATAGGTGGTGCTGCCGTTATCAAAATAATAGAGCTTCTTTTCTCCCACGCTGTCCCAGTCGTTGAGATCGCTGATACTTATATAGGATCCTTCCAAGTGTTGGGCGGGATAGCAACCCAAAGCATGGATCCTGACCTGGATTTCCTGCAGTGAATTCATGGTCTCTTCATTTACTACATTGTTTGTCACAACCAGGAAGTCAACATCACTGTCCAGGTCAAAGTCGCCTGATGCAAGCGAGCCGACCAGATAGATGCCAACCAGGTTCTCCCCCAACTGCGCGGCAACGGCCTCCACAAATGCTTGAAGCACCTTACGCAACTCGGGATAAGGCTGTTCGGGTATCTTTGTGTCATCCAGAATTTTCATGGGTGATATTTCCATTTTTTGATCGGCAGAGAGGCTAGTTGACGGTCGGCGCTTTGCTTAAAACCCAATCAGACATCCAGTCCATCCCGGCCCAGCAGACCGAGGATCAAGGACAGTTCACCGCGATGGTGGATCTCGTGTTCGACCACATGCCAGACGATCCATAGTAAGGGAAAGCTGTCACCCCAGGGAACGCGGACCACTTGCGTCAGGTCTGTCTCCTTCTTCGATTCCAGGAATTGTTCGGTGCGAGTGTGGACTTCTGCCAGTGCTGATTTTATGCTTTCCCTGGTTGGATAATTCTCAAGGTTGAAATATTCAGGCCATTTTTCCAGCTGGCGTGTGACGGCAAAGCGAAACCAGCCTTCCTCGGCATCGGCGATATGCAGCATGGTCTGACCTACAGACCAGGAAGTCCTGAAGGGAGTATAGCTCAGCTCGTCGTCGCTGAACTTGTCGATGGTCTCCAACAAGCCTGCCCGGATTTGCTTCCAATGGGAGAATATCTGCGTAAGATCCATTTTTTCACCTCGGCACATGTTTTTTATTTTATCTTGTTCCTTGTGCTCATTTCCTTCAAAAAGCCCACCCAGCATTTTGCATTCGTGAACCTGGCAGGGAGGGTGCAGATCCACCAGAGAGGATACCACCTTCCCGATTACCAAATTGTGGAAGTAACTTTTGCACCCATTTTTTCCATATCCTTCATCAAAAGGATCGGCTCAGCCAGGTGCCCCATCATCCAAAGCCCGGGCTTACGAGCGGAACCATCCAGGTATTGGAGGATGGTCGCAACAACGGGAATGGCTGTTAATTCATATCCATCGGGATGTGCAACGCTTGCCCGGAACTCCTGTTGATGCCCGTTCTTGAGACCTGAGGCATGAATCTGGAGTTCGACTCGATAAGGCTGCTTGTGAAAAGTACCCATACCCCACCACAGGAACTTGCCAATCGGGACAATGGCCTTGGGCATGATCTTCAACCATATCCAGGTAATTGGCATGATCACCCAGTCTATCATCCAATGTGACTCGGAAATAAAACAACCGAGATCCGTGAGCGATGGATACAATGCTGGCAGGGGGCGTAATTCTTCAAAGAACATCGAATAACATAGTTTTCGCCCGATATCACTTCCCAGGTCAATTTTACGCATCGCAAATGAATTTGCTTTCGTCCATTTGCCATTTTTATAGACTTGAGCCTGATAATCTTTGAAAACATCGATCAATTCATTGACTGCTTCCGTATAGGGCAGATCCTTCCCCATATTCAGGTAAGCAACGATGGTAGCGCTCTCGATCGTATCCAGGTAAGCAGCAGCATAACGCACCAGTGCGGCTGGTAGGCCAGGGTGGAATCCAGCTTCGGTGATGAAACAAAGACCTGAACGTTCAATCTCTTCGGCAAGCGATTTTAAAAGAGCGAATTTCACCGCGCCGAGTTGAACATCCAGGTAATCCACGCCTGTTTCAAGAGCAGCGTGAACCACCACATCCGCATGGGCAGTCGTTGGCGCAGCCACCACAACAAGATCATGGCCTCGAAAGGCGTTGCGCAGGGATTCTGCATCTGCCGCATCTGAAAAAACAACTGCCACGCGAGCGTTTGAATATTGCTGATTCAATTCATCTGCAAAACCTTGCGCCTTATCCACGTGACGCGCTGCCAGGGTGATTGCCGCAGCGGAATGCTCCAATAATAGTCGGGCGATTAGTTTGCCGGTATAACCAGTACCACCGAGGATCAGGATTTTTGCCATGGGTTTTCACCTCATTTTTTGCAGTTAACGGTTTGCATATGACTTACACACATTATACAGGACACTGGTTCGGGGGGGACCTGTGATCATCAGGATGTGGCGATCCTGAAAGCCAGGAGCAGGCTTATCCGGCAGGATGCATCCCACCGGCCGTGGTGACACCATGCCGGGCGGTTCTATTTGAACCTTTCACATTACTGCCATTTTATCAAGGGTTACGTATCGTGATCGTCACTTCCGGGTAATCCACAGAAGGCCCATCGAGCAAGGGGGACATTTCATCCTTCAGGTATTCATTAAAAAAAGCCAGGCTGTAGGCATTGATGATCCTGACCATGCGGTTTGCATCAATCGAGCCGAATGATCCGGTGAACCTGGTTACAGGCGAATACAAAGCTAAGTCGGTAAAATTAAAATGCGTGGATCCACGAACCTGGATGCCATAAGCCGTGTTTTCGATTGCCCATAGATTTGATTTCAGATAGTATGTGGCACTCTCGTTCAACATGAACATGAAGGGTTGTTTCAAGGGAGCGTTTAGTCCGCCCGGCAGACCGGAATCAAGGCTGATACCGGCTTTACAACGCTCATCAACAGAGCAAACCTGAACCGCGGTCACACCTCCGAAAGATTGACCCAGGATCCCGATCCGGGTCATATCCAGTTTGCCGGCCAGCGGGTTTTCCATATCCCCTGCCTGGATTTTTTCCAACTCATCCATCAGAAAACTCGTATCGTCCGTCCAGATGTGCAGGTGTTCGGCGTAAATATCTGATGGTGGTGAGATCCCTTTCAGAAAATTGTTCGCCAGGATGGAATCCGCAGGTATGCTACGTCCATCGGGAAAGACCGTCAGGATGGTGTGGTACGGATGTGAAATACTACAAACGATATAACCTTGACTGGCCAGTTCCTCCATCAGGGTCAGGTTTTGCTCGATAAAGCCGACGTGACCATGCGAAAAGATCAACACCGGATAGAAGGGTCGGTCTTTGGCGACGGGAACATCCTGGTAGGCGTGGGTTTGCACCAGGGACAGGTAGCTGAACTGGAAAGGCATGTGCTCCATTAATGGAGCTGGTCTGGTACCAGGCTCCACGCGGGCAGGGTACCAGATCTGAACCATAAGCTCCCGGTGGTCATCCGGATCCGAAGTGAACGATTCCGGACGTGTATTATCCACCAGATAGATCTTTGTAGTACCTACTGAATATTGCCCTGTTGGCTCAGGCAAACGGAACACGGGAAGGAGAATGGGAAGCGCAGCAAGCATGGTAAAGATCAACAACCTGAACAAGATTCCGACCATTATCAAAACCCGGCCTGGAGGTCGTCTGCCAGCCGGTCGCCCGGACTGTTTGATCCAGCGTATGCTCAGGAGGAAGAACCACAGGGTCAGTCCATAGGCAGGTATCATGGGCCAGCGGAACTTTTCAAGAACAAGGTGGATGACGGTCAAAAGCATGGTCATGCAGGGTAACAGGTTCATCCAGCGCGAAGGTCTGAGGGATGGAAAGGAATATCCAACCAATCTGACAAATAGTGTTATCAATATGAGGATCTCGAAAGTGCGCACGATGCCTCCTGCAACAGGTTCCATGGATCCATATTACTGTGTCATTGCTGTCACCAGCATATTCAACAGCATCGAACCGTCCTCGCTGCCAAGCGGTCTGCGTAGATCCAGTCTGCTCTCTGCAGATTCCCCTCTTGGGGCATTGACAGCCGGGTTGATCGCTGACTTTCATAGTATAGGGCTTTTAATTAAAGTATTCAATCACCTATGATCTTTTTGGAGCGATGAACTTGCCCAGAGCCGAACCGATTTTCAAAAGGCAAGGGAGTTCACTTAGTTTCCCGGAATTCAA
>JBDRQK010000399.1:0-9178 GCA_043826315.1 Chloroflexota bacterium | reverse complement strand
GTGATATCGATCCAGTTGGTCTCTTCGCCCGAGTACATGTCATGACCGCGCGGGCTGGCATAAGTGTATCCGGATTCCGGATCCTGGCTGGCCAGAAGTTTCTTGTTTGCCAGGCCGGCAAACCAGGGGCTATCCTGTCCGTAGGAGTGCAGGTAAGTGATCTGATAGGGTTGCTCGATCTGGATGGGTGCCATCATCTTGAGAAAAGCCAGCGATTCTTCATCGGTCGAGACCGGGAAAGGTACGCCATGAACAATGTAACCGCCTAGACTTTCTTCGCGTCTCTCTGGTATTTTTGTCATGATCCTCCTCCTATCCTTCGCGTTCCAGAACGGAAATGGAAACGTAGGTACCGGTACCAGCATGAGAATGGATGGCACCGCGTTTGGCGTTCTTAACCTGCAAAGCATCATCCCCAAAATGCTTGTTGATGCTGTTTTGAAGCTGCCAGGTGGCAAAGACAGCCTGCATCAGGCCGGTTGCGCCGACGGGATGACCACAGGCGATCAAGCCTCCGGAGGGGTTGACGGGGCAAACAGGTTCATCCTTCAGATCCAGGTTGTAATCAATTCCCGGCATAAACGCCTTGCCGGATCCTGCAAATGCACCACCTTCCCCATAGCGACAAAGACCCATATCTTCATAGGTTTGGATCTCACTGGAGGTATAGGCATCATGCAGCTCAACAAAATCAAGCTCATTCAAAGGATCATGGATGCCGGCATGCTTGTAGGCCATGTTACCGGCAGTTCGCCCGGCCCGGAAGGAGTGCACACCCGGGTAACGGGTACCGTGATCCCAGAGTTTTTTGTAATAACCACGCGTATCGTTCGAGTTCTTCTCTTCTTCGGTGGCGTAATTCTCCATGAAGGTATCATAATCCACGTGCGGGCGGTCAGACATTCGCATGGCATCCGTGCCGCGCCCGATACCGGTCACTTTCACAAGGGGACGGGTTATCTTTGCGCCACTGGCTTCCAATTTTCGCAATCCTTCTTCCGAGACCAGGATGCTGGCAGCCGCGCCGTCCGACATGACGCAGATATCCAGGCGGGTGAGAGGCCAGGCTACCATCGGTGCATTACGCACATCCTGGATGGTGTAACGGTTGCGCTTCTGGGCATAAGGATTGTGGTAGGCATTCAGGTGGTTCTTAACACTAACATGCGCCAATTGCTCAACCGTGGTGCCAAACTCTTTCATATGACGGGTTACCATCATGGCATAGTAGCCGGAGTAAAAGCCTCCCACCGGGTAATCCACTGAAACATCCGAAGCCAGGGCAATAAATTCATTACCTTTCCATGTTTCAACATGGCTCATGGTCTCAAAACCGTAGGCAACGCAAATGTCCATGTGTCCGCTGGCAACAGATTTCCAGGCTTCCTGGAAGCAGATGCCGCCGGTGGCACCGCCACCCTCAACACGATGACTGGGCTTGGGGCACAAGCCAAGATAATCCTGTGCCATGATGGCAGCCATCAATTGGCGGCTGAAGTGGTCGGAAAAGTAGGATGCCACCGAACCGTCTACCAGCCTGGTAAATGTGGGAAAATCCAGTCCAATGTCTTGGATGGCATAGTCGTAAGCCTCTTTGACAACAGCCTGGAAGGTCTTATCAGGGCGGGCTTTGGCAAACTTGGAAACGCCTCCCGATATGGCATAAACAGGTCTCATCTATTCTTTCTCCTTTGGAAGATTAGTGTGAATGGGTTGCACCGTCTCAAGGAAGTCGGGCATACAACCATCACGCATACACCGGCTTGATGATCGAGGAAAAACAATCCTTTATTGATGCAAGTATTTTACTTGAAAAATTCAAAAGTACCTAATGATGCGATATTTTATCAAATAAGAGGGGCATAATAAGCCTGCCACAGGTTTTGATAGGCAGCTGCTTCCTCCAACCAGCGCGCATCGCTCCAGCCCAACTCCGGTTGGACAATAGCCCGCACCCGCTCCAGCTGTTTCACTCCCCCGCCGGGCAGCTGCAAACCAAGGCGTACCCGCCGCAGCAGAAGGTCATCCAGGTGGGCAACGCCCTCTGTGCGGGCAGCCCAGCGCAGTTCCGCCCAGAGGGGCAGGGACTCAGCAATGGGATCCAATTCCCCGGGATGAGCGCTGGAGACCAGGTCACAGGCGGCACGACCGTAACGTCCCAACAGACGCAGGCGCATTTCAACCGGCAGGTCACATAAACTGTTCTCATCCGGCAGCGGGTCGAGCACGCGTTCGTTGCGGTCCATGTGAAGTTTATCCGGTAACAGCGCGCTGACCGCTCTCAGGGCTTTTTGTGCCATAAGGCGGAAGGTGGTCAGTTTGCCACCACTGACCGTCAGGAGTCCGTTTTCCATCCACAGCACAAATTCACGCGACTCTTTGGATGGATTGGCTTTGCCGGTATCCACCACGGCACGCACACCGGCCAGTGTGGACTGGACATCCGCCTGCTTCAACTCCAGAGCCGGGAAAGCAAATTGCACAGCGTTCATCAGGTATTCGGTTTCAGCCTGGCTGATGGACAGATCGGTAAGTGGGCTGGCATGGTGATCCACATCGGTGGTTCCGATCAGGGTGATCCCCTCCCACGGGAAGATGAAAACCGGGCGTCCATCCTGCGGGTGCCAGAAAGTGACGGCACGGGTCAATGGCAGCTTCTTCCAGGGCATGAACAGGTGACTGCCGCGCAAGATGCGCAGACGCTGAGCCCCCCCGTTATGACGGCGCAGTTCATCCGCCCAGGCACCGCTGGCATTGATGACCACCCTGCCCCGCACCTCCACTGTCCGCCCGGATGCGCCAGGAGCCATGTCGGTCACATTGACCCCGCATACTTGTTGAGCGGAGTTCCTTATGAACCCTTCAACGCGGGCATAGTTCAAAGCGGCTGCCCCATCATCAACCGCTTCCTGGAGCACACGCAGCACCAGGCGGGCATCATCCGTCTGGGCATCAAAATATCGAAAACCGGAGACAAGCTGGGGTGCACTCAATTGCGGACACAGGGTACGCATTCCCTCAGCCGAATAGGAAGCATGGTTCCATTTAAGTGCCAGCAGGTCATAAAACGAAAGACCGAGTCCAAAAACCCAGGTCGGGAGGCGGTCACCCGGGAAATTAGCCATCAGAAATGGCAGGGGTGTGACCAGGCCGCGACCCTCCTTGAGAAGATGCTCGCGCTCATGCACCGACTCGGAGGTCAGTTTTATCTGGGCATTTTTCAGGTAACGCAGTCCACCGTGCACAAGTTTGGATGATCGGCTGGAAGTTCCCGAGGCAAAATCGTGGGACTCGAACAGGATACAACGCAGACCCAATCGGGCAGATTCGCGCAGGATACCGGCGCCGGTGATGCCGCCCCCGATCACGATCAGATCCCATTCAGCTCGGTCCAATTCCCCCCAAAGTGGATCACGCCAGCCGGTCGCCCACATCTATCCAGCCCTCATGACTGCAGGTTGGAAACCCATTTCCACCAATGCCTCCTGCAGCCAGGCAAGAACCTCCACCTGGTCAGGGATGTCACCCGAGCAGACAATTTTTCCATTGATGACCAGGCTGGGAAGGACCAGGTTGTGGGAATATTTTACTATCTGAGAGCTGTCTTTGATCATGCTGACCTTGAAATCAACCTGCGGGAACTGCGGAGCGAGGTGGTTAATGACCTGTTGAACAATGCGCCATACCGAATAACAAACTGGATTTCGATAACAAAGAATTTTTATTTCCATTCCACCTGTATTATTCATACGGATATTTCCATTTTTTTCATCTAAAAACCAGGAGCCTGGTTGCTGTCTTCTTTTATGAAGGATCAGGAAATACTTTTAATAATCTACTCCTCCAGCAGTAACTTGCCGGGATTAAGCAGACCTTGCGGATCGAGCAGATTGCCAAGGGCTTTCAATGTTTGCATCCCCAGCACGCCTTTTTCTGATGCCAGGTAACTGGCGTGGTCCCGGCCGATGCCATGCTGGTGAGTGATGGTACCCTGGCGCTGGACGATGATCTGGCTGGCTGTGGATTTCAAGATCTGCCAGCGTCGCAAGGTCTCTTGCGGATCTTCCGCTCGACGGTACAGGTAGGTTACATACAAGCTGGCACCATCCTGGTAAACATGCGAGAGGTGCGCAAAAGCCAGCACACTTTCACCAATCTCTGCCAGGCCATCCTTTAAACTTGCCAGGACATCACGGGCGCAATGCGGGATGCCGGACCAGGGCATGGCTGTTTCGAGCGTATCGAGGGCATAGCCCTGTTCCCAGAGAGTATTGCGCAGGTACGGGGACAGGAAGCGTGATTTTCGCCACATCCTGCCAATGAGGGTGCCGGTTGGCAGTCCAGCGTGGGAGCGGATAATGTGGGTGGCTTGCTTATAGGCATAGCGTGTCAGGCTGCGGCTGCCTGTCAGCCCAAAAATGAGCAGACAGCGCTGGTCGTCATACCTGACCCAGTCCAGGGCACGTTCGGCCCACAACACCAGGTCCTTTTTGCCGGATAGAGCCAGGGTCGTGGCGGTCTCAAGGGCATTGCTGAGACGCAGCATGGAGACCGGTATACCTGCCTGGGCAATTTCGCGCACTGCTTCCGAACCAGTCTCCCAGTCGTGGAAAAAGGCGGCATGGAAACTCTCGGATTCCGGTATGCGCTGGATGCGAACCGTAGCCCGGGTCAGAATTCCAAATCGGCCTTCTGAACCAAGAAAAAACTGCTTGAGGTCCGGTCCGGCGGCTGAAGCAGGGTGAACCGGCATTTCCATTTCACCCAGGAAGGATTGAACATGTCCGCCTGCAAACAGATGCTCGATGCGTCCGTAATGGTAAGACTGCTGACCGCTGGAGCGGGTTGCGATCCAACCGCCCAGGGTTGAAAATTCGAAGGATTGCGGATAGTGTCCGAGGGTGAAACCCCTGTCCTGCAAATGCTTTCCGATCTCCGGTCCGGAAATACCGGCTTCGAAAGTTGCCAGGTGACTGGTTTCATCCAGATCGACCAGATGGTTCATTCTTGAGAGATCAACCGTCAGGATGGGAGCTTCTCCAGGCAGGGGATTGATGTGACCGACGACACTGGTGCCACCACCATAGGGGATCAGTATCGTATGGGTCTGCCTGGCAAATTCCAACAGGGTCTTCACGGCGGATAAATCCTGCGGGAAGGCAACACCATCCGGAAAATGCTGGATGCAACCGGAGCGTAGAGCGACCCAATCTGGCAGGGACTGGCCGCGGGCATGCAACAACCGATCTGCAGGCAGATTGGAGATCAGGGCGTGCCCAGGTAAACGGGATTCGGGAACTTGAGAAAGGGTATCGATCAGGCTGGCATCTTCAAGCGATAAACCTGCCCCGATCTGCTTTTCAAGGTATTCTTTAGCGGACGGGGGCAGAGGATAATCGGTACTTTCTTCACCCCAACCATTCCAGCGGCGCATAATTTCATCCTTGTGAAATCAAAAGCTCGAGACAAAAACGCTAATTTTTTGTTGCGTAATTAGACAAAATAATTTGCGCAGGTTTTCATTATCATTGTAATCAATTTCACAGCTAAATAAAAGAGGACAGATGTCCTTCTACATTATGTCACGTTACACAATCAACCAGTCTGGTTTACCGCTATAATAAAAAGAAAATGGACACCGAATAATTGAGAAGGTGCAGAAAAAAGATCAAGATCAGATCCAAAACGAAGGAGTTTTCATGAAGCGATTATTATCCGGTAACGAAGCCATTGCCTATGGAGCCTGGGAAGCAGGTGTGGTGGTGGCATCCGCCTACCCCGGCACCCCCAGCACGGAGATCCTTGAGCACCTGGCGCGCTTTCCCGGGGTATATGCTGAATGGGCACCGAACGAAAAAGTAGCCCTGGATGTCGCCATCGGAGCGGCTTATGCCGGACGGCGATCCCTGGCTACCATGAAGCATGTCGGCGTCAATGTGGCGGCAGACGCCCTGTTCTATGCCACAATGACCGGCGCAGAAGCCGGGCTGGTGATCATCTCTGCAGACGATCCGGCCATGCACTCCTCCCAAAACGAGCAGGATAACCGTCATTATGCGCGCTTCGCCCGCCTGCCCTGCCTGGAACCAGCTGACAGTCAGGAAGCCAAAGACCTGACCCTGGCAGCTTTTGACCTGAGCGAACAATTCGATACGCCGGTCATGCTGCGGGTAACCACGCGCATTTGCCACACCAGCACTCTGACCGAAGTGGGTACACGCCGTGAGCAGACCACCCGGCTCGAAAAATATCCCCGCAATCACCCAAAATATGTGATGGTCCCATCCAATGCGCGTAAGCGTCACCCGGTCGTTGAGCAAAGAATCGTGGACCTGGCGCAACTCAGCGAGAAGTTCGCCTCCAACCGGATGGAGATGCACTCTCCGAGGCTGGGTATCATCACAGCTGGAGTGGCGTACCAGTATGCCCGTGAAGTCTTCCCGGAAGCCAGCATCCTCAAGCTGGGCATGGTCTACCCGCTGCCGGTTGGCATGATACGTGATTTTGCCAGCCGCGTGGAGCGGTTGATCGTGCTGGAAGAGTTGGATCCCTTCATTGAAGACCAGGTACGCCTGATGGGTGTACAACTCTACAGCCCGGCAGATGCTGGCGACTATACACCTCATGCCAAGCTCATCTTCCCCATCACCGGTGAACTTGACCCCGGCGTGGTACGCCAGGCAGCCATCCAGGCTGGATTGATCGAGGCGCCAATCCCGGACAAGTCACAGGGACGCATTGAACTTGGGATGGCCCTGCCCGGTCGCCCGCCGGTGTTGTGCGCCGGCTGCCCCCACCGCAGTACACTGTATGTTCTGCATAAATTGGGGCTGCCAGTCAATGGCGATATTGGCTGCTATACACTGGGGGTGACACCGCCCTTGAATGCCATCGATACTTGCGGCTGCATGGGTGCCAGCATAGGGGTGGCACATGGCGCTGCGGTAGCAGGCGACAACGAGCGACATTTCGCAGTGCTGGGAGATTCGACCTTCTTCCACACCGGCATGCCGGCATTAATGAACGTGGCTTACAACCGCAGCAATGTCATCACCATCATCATGGATAACCGCATCACCGGTATGACCGGACACCAGGAGAACCCCGGCACAGGGTTGACCCTTCAGCAGAAGGAAACCGTCAGCATCGAATTTGAACCTCTGGTGCGCGCACTGGGGATCGAGCGAGTGTTGACCCTGGATGCCCTGGATATTGAGACCATCGAAAAAACGCTCAAGGATTGGGTCAAGCTCGACGGACCAGGCGTGTTGATCACCAAGCATGCTTGTGCCCTGCTGCCCGAGGAACGCAAGGGCTGGAGCACGTTAAAGGTTAATGAAGAATTGTGCAATGGCTGCACGGTCTGTTTCAGGATCGGATGCCCGGCTATCTTGAAATCTGAAAAGATGGATGCCAAATACAACCGTCCGCTGGCATGGATCGATCCGTCCATGTGCACCGGCTGCGAGATCTGCGCCCAGGTTTGCCCACGTGACGCCATACCCACCCGTGAACAAATGCTGTCCCAGGAGGTTTAAATGAGCACACAAAAAAAGAATTTTATGCTGGTGGGCGTTGGCGGGCAGGGTACCCTTTTGGCCAGTGACATCCTGGCAGACCTGGGCGTGCGACTGGGTTTCGATTCCAAAAAGGCAGAAATCCACGGCATGGCCCAGCGCGGCGGCAGCGTAACCTCTTTCGTACGTTGGGACAAGCAGGTCTTCTCCCCCATCATCGCAACAGGCGAGGTGGATATTTTGGTGGCATTTGAAAAACTGGAAGCCCTGCGTTTTTTGGACCATTTGAAACCCGGCGGTATACTCCTGGTCAACTCGCAGGTCATCGAACCGATCACGGTCAAGGCAGGTGATTCCAAGTATCCACTGGCAGCCGATATGCAGGCTGCCTTTGAGAGAGCCGCCAGCCGCGTTTGCTGGGTGGATGGATTGCAGTTGGCTGAACAAGCCGGCAACACCAAAGCTGCCAATGTGGCCATCCTGGGGGCATTAAGCGCTTTGTTGGATACCCCGGCAGAGATCTGGCTGGAGGCAGTCCAGGCGCATGTACCTCCCAAAGCAGTGGAAGTCAACCGCACAGCTTTCAGGCTGGGACGTGAGCAGTTGCTGGCGGAAGCGTAAATTAATAAGTAGAGACACAGCAAAGATGTTTCCCCCCACAAAGAAATGTGAAACCATGAACCCATTCAAGCCCATCACCCTGCCAACCAAACGCCTAATACTGCGCTTCTTATATGAAGGAGACCTGCCTGCGCTCTACAGCATCCATTCCCACCCGGAGGTGATGCGCTATTGGAACTTTCCTCCCTGGACGGATACGGACCAGGCAGTGCAAATGTTGAACGACTCGCTTGAATCCTATCAAGATGGAAGTGGTCTGCGTTTGGGGATCGAACGCAAATCTGACCGGAACCTGGTAGGGGTGTGCAGCCTGTTCCAGTTCCATGAACACAGCCGCCGGGCCGAGATCGGTTACCTGCTGGGACGTCCGCATTGGGGGTTTGGTTATATGCACGAAGCGCTGCAAGCCCTGCTGGAATATGCATATAATTGCATGCAGCTGAACCGTCTGGAAGCCGATATTGATCCGCGCAACACAGCTTCCGCCAAAACCCTCGACCGGCTCGGTTTTAAGAAGGAGGGGCACTTGCGTGAGCGCTGGATCGTGGGGGATGAGATCACGGATACCTGGTTATATGGTCTGCTCCACAAGGAGTGGCAGGAAAGCTCCAAGAAGGGTTAAACCTGTAAGAAAAGGCTTCCGAAGTGATCCCTTTCGGGAAAATTTGGAAGCCTGGTTTTGATCAACATCTATTTTTAATCATCACCCAACTTACAAATCACCTTTTATAGAAAGTTTTTTTTAAACCCACTGTATTGTGAACCGATCTCAATTATGGTTGAAATGGGGGGGGATCCATCTCCTGTACTTGAACCACCGATCCCTGGCCGGCTTCGCCACGAACTTTTCCTCCAGCGGCAAAGACAGGTGTGGTCACACTGAGCAGGGTCAGGACAAGGATTGAAACGATCACCATGCGATTAATTCTATTTTTCATTGGAAACCTCCTTCGAACCATGGGTAAACCAAATCTCTTGAAATGATCTTTCTATATATCCTGAGACTGAAAAATCAGCCATTGGATACGGGTCATCCGGTA
>JBDRQK010000398.1:0-5360 GCA_043826315.1 Chloroflexota bacterium | reverse complement strand
CCCATCCCGCTCAAACATCTGACGACAGCTTCGCTGGCGGCTGGACTGATGGCTGCCCAAAACGACCTGGCTATGCGGGTACGTGCCGCGCGAGTGGGAGAGATGATCCGGGCTGAAAATGGGGTGGAAAAAATGATCCGCCTGGTGGAAGAGCAGGCGGACAGGTTCAGGAATAATCGTCAGGTTTAGGGTTACTCTTCAAACAGTTGGGCTGAATTTGAAAGTTATAGATCTGTGAGATGGTCAACCAATTCTTGCGGGGCGGAGAGAAAGGGGGAATGTCCGGTATTCATGCTGTGTACCCGCACACCAGAATCTTTTTTATACATGGAGCGTTGCGAGTCAATGGAGATAGCCCTGTCCTGGAGGCATTCGATGTAGTAGTGAGCCATGCTTCCCCAACCGTCCAAGGTGGTATGAACCGGAGTTGCGAAAGGTGCACCGGCTTGTGGAACCAGCAGACTGCGCGCCAGGGCAATATCTGATGCACTACAACCACCATAGAACGCATCGTCAATGACCTCATCTTTGAGCACTGCTGAAGACTGGTCGGTGCTAATGACCAGATTGGGAATCACGAGAGCCTGCGGATCTTGCGAGGCAACATCCAGCAGGGTTTCGCCGTCCTGAAGCAGGAAGGCGGTGACATAGACCAGCTTTTCAACCTTTTCGGGCCTGGCCTGCGCAGCTTCAGTGATGACAACGCCACCCATACTGTGACCCACCAGGATGACCTTTCCCGGGCAGGAATCCAGGATCTCGACGATACGCTGCGAATAATCCTTAAGGGTGATGGAAGCTGTGGGAGTTTTATCAATGCCGTGGGAGGGAAGATCGGGCGTCAACACCTTGTGACCAAGTTCTTGCAACAAGGGCGTCAGTTTGAACCAGCACCACGCACCGTGCCAGGCTCCATGCACCAGAACATAAGTGGACATAATTTATTCCTTCCTTAAATCAGGATATTCTTGCAACCATAGATTTATATTTATATATATTATATCCTTATTATCTTAATTTCTAGTCATGGTTACGAGTTATCACATAACAAGCTATATTATTTGTGATGATGGAGATGGATGGGAAGGGGTGAATACGGCGCCTTGGAAAGCGGCAGTTTGTACAGAGCAGAATCGCCAAATTGGTAGCTGATCCCTCGCTTGGGATACCATCACGTTACGCTGTTCGAAGCGAAAACCTAGCTTACCTGGTGCCTGGAAAAACCTTCTACTTGATTCTGTGCTCGTCGTCGCTGGTATCGATCTCTTTCATTTCACCGGTGGCAACAAAAACCGTACGCTCGCAGATGTTGGTGACCCGGTCCGCCAGGCGCTCCAAGTTGTGAGCCACCCACAACAACCAGTTGGCGCGCTCGATACTGCGCGCATCCTGGATGACGAACAGCATCAGTTCATGGTAGATCTGGTTATACAGGGCATCAATCTCATCATCTTCGGAGGGAATCAACCGGGCTGCCTCTGCATCTTCATTGATGAATGCTGTCAGGGATCGCTGGAGCATATCCGTACCCTTGCGAGCCATGCGCGGGATATCGATCAGCGGTTTAAGCAGGGGTTGGTCACCCATCAGGATATTGATCCTGGCGATGCCCTTGGCATAATCCCCCATGCGTTCCAACTCTCCGCTGACCTCCAGCAGTGATGCCAGCAGGCGCAGATCATGTGCCATAGGTTGCTGGGTGGCAATGGAGATCATGACCTTTTCCTCGATCTCGTAGCGCATGGCATTAACATGCGCATCTGCATCGTAGATAAGCTGCGAAGCCGGGAGATCCCGTTTCTTCAAGGCATCCACCGATCCCAGGATGGCCTGCTCTATCAAGCTCCCCATCACGAGAACCTCGTCTTTTAATTGTTGGATCTCATTTTCAAATGTTTTTCGCATCAGCGACCTCTTTTCAATCGGTTCAAGATATTATACTCATTTTTAATTTACTCCACTAACCAAAGCGTCCGGTGACATAATCTTCAGTACGCTTGTCCGATGGGTGGGTAAAGATCCTGTTGGTGGCATCGAATTCAATGACCGTGCCGGTGCGCAAATCAGTGTCAGTCAGCATCATCATGGCGGTAAAATCCGATACACGGGCAGCCTGCTGCATGTTATGGGTTACGATCACGATTGTGTATTTCTTTTTCAGGTCCTGCATCAGCTCTTCGATCTTAAGTGTGGCGATCGGATCAAGGGCAGAGGCAGGTTCGTCCATCAGGATCACTTCCGGTTGGATGGCGATGGCACGTGCGATACACAGGCGTTGCTGTTGACCACCAGAGAGCGACAGGCCTGATTGTTTGAGGATGTCTTTGACTTCATCCCATAAAGCTGCCTGGCGCAGGGAGAATTCAACCAGCTCATCCATATTGCCTTTGAAGCCATGGATACGCGCCCCCCAGGCAATGTTCTCATAAATGGATTTCGGGAATGGGTTGGCTTTCTGAAAAACCATCCCGATCCGATAACGGACCTCTATCGGGTCCACGTCCTTATCGTATAAGTTCTGACCGTCGAACAATACTTCTCCTTCTGTTCGGGTTCCAGCATAAAGCTCGTTCATACGGTTAAAGGATCGTAATAGTGTGGTCTTTCCGCATCCGGAAGGACCAATGATGGCTGTAATATTGTTGCGCATAATATTCAGGTTCACGTCAGCTACAGCTCGAAAGGACCCGTAGAAGATATTTAGAGCGTGTGCCTCAAGAATGTAATTATTATCTGTCATGCGTAATTTCTCCAAAAAGGTCAGTATTTTCTTGCAAAACGATTTCGTAACGTGATGGCAGCTGCATTCAGACTGAGCATCATGGCCAGCAAGGCAACAATGGCTGCGGCTGCCAGGTGACGCCATTCATCCTGCGGACGGGATGTCCACTGGTAGATCTGGATCGGCAGGGTGGTGAAACGTGAAAAAATGTCCGGGTCAAAAGAGATGGCCGTCGAGGCTCCCACCACCACCAGCGGCGCAGTCTCACCGATGGCACGGCTGATGGCCAGGATGGTGCCTGTCAGGATGCCGGGCAGCGCATTTGGAAGAACATGCGCCCAGATGGTCTGAAGTTTGGTGGCACCCAGTCCGTAGCCGGCTTTACGCAAAGCTTGAGGTACCGCACGGATGGATTCCTGGGAATTTATTATGATAATGGGAAGTATCAATAACCCCAGGGTCAACCCAGCCGAAAGGATTGTGCGGCCTGTGGCTGAGGTGGCTTCCACCATCCCAAACAGTTCACCACTGGTCAGTTTTTGGAGTGCCCTGACAAAGATCGCCAGGCCGAGGATGCCATAGATTATGGAAGGCACACCAGCCAGGTTATTGATATTGGTCTGGATAAGGCGATTGAACCAGCTATCCCGGGCATATTCTTCCAGGTAAATGGCTGCGCCAACCCCCACCGGAAAGGCAAAAAGGATAGTGATCAGGATGGTAAGCAGGGTGCCGAGGATGGCAGTTCGAACGCCTGAGGTAACGGCTTCGCTGGATTGCTGTGAAGCCAGAAAATCCGTTGTCAGCCAGGATGTGAATTTTAATTCTGCATCCGGAAAATCACTGGCTGCCAGGTTTTTGATCTCGCTCGTGCGGGTAAGAGAATCCCATAAAGACCAGGATTCTACAACCTTGTAACGCACGATTCGCTCAAGCACCAGATCGTGCAGATCTGCACGCGAGCGATTCTCGAATGCTTTTTCGTTATTCAATTTATTATAAGCACCATCGGATAAAGTTGTCTGCAGGAGTGTCAATAATTGATCTTTGGTCTGTTGTTCGAGAGGAACCCCGCCAATTGCCAATGTGGATGGAAGGATCTTGCCCTGGTAGGCGACAAAACCGAATGTGCTGTTTAGAATATTAATCAGCAGAAAAGAAAGAGCGAGGATGCCTGCGACTGTTGAAAACAGAAAAACGATCTGCCAGGACTGTGCGATCCTGGTACGGCCTGGAAGGTTTTGATCATATTGGAATCTGGGAGATAGGGTGTTATGACTCATTCATACACCTCCCGGAACTTACGTACGATGCTCTGACTGACGATGTTAAGCACCATGGTAAAACTGAATAACAGCAACCCGATGGCAAAGATGCTGTTGTAGTCGATCGAGTCGTAACTTAGATCGCCACCTGAGATACGCACGATATGTCCTGTCATGGTCTCAGCGCCTTTGAAAGGGTTGAGTGTGAAATTTGGACCGGCACCAGCCGCCACAGCTACGATCATTGTCTCGCCTATGGCACGGCTTATACCCAGAATGATAGCTGCAGCAATGCCGGAGAGTGCAGCCGGAATCACAGTTTTTATGGCTACCTCCAACTTGGTGGCACCCAATCCGTAAGCAGCTTCACGCAGGGAACGAGGTACAGCGTTGAGGGCATCTTCGCTGATGGAGGCGATGAGTGGCAGGATGAGAATACCCATGACAAGCCCGGCTGAGCCGGTATTGTAAATTTCTACGATATCACTTCCAAAAATGGAGCGCAGGAATGGTGTAATGAATGTCAGGGCGAAATAACCATAAACGATGGTGGGGATGCCAGCCAGGATCTCCAGTAATGGCTTGATCGTATTGCGAGCCTTGGTGCTCGCATATTCAGAAAGATAAACCGCGGTAGCCAGCCCCAACGGGATGGCGAACAGCATGGCAATGAAGGTGGTGCCTAGCGTAGCGCTTACCAAAGGCAGGACACCAAACACATTGATGTGTGGTTGCCAGGAGGTACCTGTCAGGAACTGCCAGAGGTTCACCTCCGGTAAACTAAAGAAGAGCCAGGCTTCCTTCCCCAATTCGTAGACAATGGCGATCGTTATGAATATCGAGAAAAAGCCTGCCAGGAACAATAGAGATTGTATGAGGGTTTCACCCAATCTGCGTCTATTCTTTAACCCGGAGGCTTTGGTTGGATACATGAGGCGTTCTTCCATCCCGTTCTGTGTTTCAAGCATACCAGATCCTTTTCGTGATGATATCCTTCCCTCACTCTGAGAGGGAAGGATATCGATAAGAATTGTAGTGATCCTCAATTAGTGCTTATGGCTGCATACCAACTGCTTCATACCAGGAGTTCAAAGCTGCATCCAGGGTAACCTGGTTGGCAGGGAAGTAACCTACATCATCGATCTCGTTGTTGACATTTGTCAGGTAGAAGTAGATGAAGGCTGCCACCTG
Source organism: Chloroflexota bacterium (assembly GCA_043826315.1). GTDB lineage: Bacteria > Chloroflexota > Anaerolineae > Anaerolineales > Villigracilaceae > UBA12087. Next base: position 182 of record JBDRQK010000398.1, on the reverse strand, counting down.
GGGTTTGTCCAGCATGATCTGGGAAGATGAGTAAATGAAGAGCGGGCGTGAGATCGGGTAGGAATTATCTTCCGCAGTTGCTGCAGTTGGAGCTACGCCATCAACCGAGAGAATGGTCAATTTGTCGGCATTTTCCTGGTAGTAAGCAAATCCAAAGAAAGCGATGGCGTATGGGCTGCCTT
>JBDRQK010000397.1:0-2763 GCA_043826315.1 Chloroflexota bacterium | reverse complement strand
GTAACAGTATCGTCAGCAATAACCAGCTGACGCTGACCCTTTCTGAAGGTACCGACATGCAGACCATCACCAGCTTGCGCATGCAGCCTGTGGTCAGTGATTTTTATGCCGAGATCAATACTCAACTCAGCCTGTGCCGTGGAAAGGATCAGTTCAGTCTGCTATTTCGTGTAACGTCAGCCGCCGATTTTTACCGCTACAGTGTCTCCTGCAGTGGGGAAGTGCGATTGGAAAGAGTGGTCTCCGGAAAACCATTTGTGATCCGGGATTGGACACCCAGTCCAGATGCACCCCTCGGGGCACCGGGAGAGATAAAGATGTCTGTCTGGGCTTTTGGTCGGGATCTAAGATTTTTCCTGGATGATCAATTCCAGTTCAATATCAATGATCAATTCTTTTCACAGGGGGGCCTGGGTGTGTCCATCCGCTCTGATTCAGGCAACCCCATGAGCGTCAGTTTTTCCAAGCTGATTGTCCATGCCGTGCCTTAGTAACACACAGACTGGTCCTTGACCCATTTACCACTGCAATGGTTCTTCCAGGTCATTTAGAAGGTCAACTCGATTGATGAAATGAGTCATATTATGAGAAACATTTTGAACGACATGGACCCAAAGAATTGGCTGAAATTTCAGAAATCCTGGTTTATCCACAATCCACCTCCACGCAAAAAAGATGTGCTCCTGCATCCGGCCAAATTTCCGGAAACATTGGCGCAGGAATTCATTGAATTTTTTACAAAACCCGGGCAGGTGGTGCTGGACCCGATGGCAGGTACCGGCTCGACCCTGGTGGCAGCTTTACGCTGCGGGCGCAATAGCCTGGGGATCGAGCTGAATCCAAAATATTCAGATATTGCCCGCCAGGTGATCGCCGGGGAAATGATCTCCCTGGGAGCCTCAGCTGGTAACCTCTCGGCCCGGATCATCACGGCAGATGCTGCCAGGATTCAAGTTGGGGAGCTTCCAGTGATAGATTATGTCTTCACATCCCCCCCATACTGGGATATGCTGCATGTCAAAGGCGCAGAAACTCAAAGGAAGCGGCGCTCATCACATGAATTGGATGTTCTCTATTCAGATGACCCCTCAGACTTGGGAAATATACACGACTACGATATTTTCATTGACCAACTGGTGGCTATCTATACCAGCCTGAAGCCCTGTCTGCGCCCGAAGGCTTATCTGACCATCGTGGTTAAGAATGTTAAGAAGGGGGGAAAGATCTACCCCCTGGCTTGGGATCTGGGGAGAGAACTAGGTAAAGTATATACTTTGAAGGATGAAAAGATCTGGTGTCAGGATAATCAGCGCCTGGCTCCCTTTGGCATGGGCTCAGCCTGGGTCAGCAATACCTTCCACCATTATTGCCTTCAGTTCAGGAATGAAGGCTGATTCTTTGAGAGTTGCAACATTATTGCAAATCTGATCATCATGGAAATTTCGAGGATTTAAATAGGTGATCACCAATGTTTTTTGAGACGAAGCCGCATCGATCAATATTTTATTATCCAGGATTGTCCCGTAACGCCAGGTGGGCGCATCGCAGTATTTGCGCATCCATTTTTTCCACTTTGCGGTCGTAGGTCAGATAGCCATTGACCTCGATCTCAACATCTGTCGTCTGGGTGTAGATCGCGGCTGCCAATCCTTGCGCAATGAGAGGCTTCAACTCGTTTTCCAATAATGCCAGATAAGCATTGGTCAGCAAGTCGCTGGATTCATAGAAGCGATAACCGAATTTTTTATTTTCATTCCAAAGGTTTCCGGGAATTACCAGGCTGTAACCGCCAAACTCGGAAAGCACGAATGCGCGCCTATCAGGTTTTGGTCGGAATAATTTCTTGACATAAACATGTCTGCTCTGGAAATCACCACCACCCTGGTCAAACCATCCTGAAGCGTGGTCCACCAGGCGTGTTGGGTCATATTTCTTTACCCATTCTACAAATTGGTTGGCGTGGAATTGTCCCCAACTTTCATTGAAAGGAACCCAGACTGCAATACAGGTCGTATTATGGAGATGATCGATCATTCCTTTCAATTCTGCTCTGAATTCGCTGCGATTGGCTTCATCTGCACGGCCGAAACGGTTTAGATGCCGTGTGTCGTTACGTTGAAAGCCGACCATCAATGCAAGTACTGCTACCACATCTCCGTCGATCGCTCCACCATTGATCATATCCTGCCATACGATCATCCCGAGCCTGTCGCAGTGGTAATACCAGCGCAGCGGTTCTACTTTGATGTGCTTGCGGATCATGTTGCAGCCGATCTTGTGAGCATACTCGATATCAAAAAGCATGGCTTCTTCATTGGGAGGTGTATACAACCCGTCTGGAAAATATCCCTGGTCAAGCGGACCATACAGGAACAGGGGTTCATCATTCAATGCAAAGCGCATATGACCATCCGCATCCATGATTAATCCAAACTTGCGCATTGAAAAATAACTGCCAACCTCATCGAATATCTGTCCATCTTGGAGAAGTCGAACGTGCAGATCGTATAAATAAGGATTGGCAGGATTCCATAGAATAGGATCAGGGATCGTGCAAATTATTGCGTCATTATCAATTCCTGTAGCATTCGAGATCTCTTCTTTTCCTGAAAACACTGCCACTTCTACTCTGATATTCTCAGTTGCACCCCTGATCTTCACTTCCACCTTGAGGGTCTGATCATCCAGGTTCGGAGTCAATTTCAACGACTCGATACTGATGGCTGGCACCACCTCCAACCAGACTGTCTGCCAGATTCCAGA
>JBDRQK010000396.1:0-2039 GCA_043826315.1 Chloroflexota bacterium | reverse complement strand
CTGGTCGGGATGATACTCCGCCGCCTGCGGGACTCCCTGCCCGGAAAGGAGCGGGGACAGAGCCTGCAGCAGGGGAGAGAGATCCGGAGTGGGTGTGAAGGTTGGGATCGGTGTTGGAAAGGAAGTGCTGGTTGGATAAGGCGCAAGGGTGGGTAGGGGTATTGCAGTCGCGGTCGAATTCTTTCCTGGTGCGCTGGTATTGGGCAGTGTAGGGACAGAACTGGCCAGGCTGCAGGCGCTGATGACGACCAGCAGCATCAACCAACCAAGGAATAAGCGTTTCATGTCATGCTCCCATGCGATCATCCCTTTGGGTGGAATGATCTTTGCAGATACCCACAACTTGAGAAACACACAAGTGTTAAACCATTACATCCACCTGGGGATTATACCCTTATCAAGGTTGGAGGGCGGAACAGTCTTGTAACCCCGGCAGCCGACCTGGAAAGACCGATCCGCATCCCGCTGGATATGGAAGGAGGCTATCTTCTTAAATGGGAGGTGCAATTTATGTAAATTTGTGCAATAATGATACCAACGTCATCTTCGCAGACCCCATCCCGGCCCGTAAAAAACCGACAAATTCTCTTCACGCTTCAACCCTGACCTTAAAAGGAGGCCAAATGAACACCGTTAAGAAGATCCTGAACTTTTTTGCGTGGTTGATCACGCTCCTGCTGCAAGCCGCATTGGGGATGGTGGCGGCTACGTTTGCGGTAGCCGTCGGGCAGGGACGGATGCCCATCTCCCTGGTGTATACCGGACTGGGTATCTTGTTCGGCGTGTACCTGCCGGGTGCCCTGGCGATCGCCATGCGTAAGTCCATCCAACCCAAGAAGTACCTGGCGCGGCTGGTCTTTGCCTTTGCAGGGATGCTGCTTCCAATTCTGGTCCTGTTTGTGGTGGGAAACAACCAGGGATACGACAGCGAGATCATAAGTGGCGGTCTGGGTCTGTTGATGACCGGTCTGGCAGTCTTGCTGGCTATGGTTGGTTTCCACCTGCCCGGTTGGTTCAAGAAAAAGTGATCCAACCGCGATCTGCAGCTGATCTGGTCAAGTTGCCATCATGATCGACATCATCGAAGAAACCGCCGGCAGGCTCCTCAGCAGGGTCTCCGGTGTGGTTGTACGCCACCTCCTGCTGCCCGAATATGATGGATGTAGCTGCCAGATTGCTGCTTGCAAAAAAGTTGATATTCTTGTATGCCTTCAAAAGGTGAAAGGAGAATAATTATGAAAAAAAGATCTCAACTATTCATGGTGTTCCTTCTGCTTGCAGGAATCACCCTGGCATGTATTCTCACTGATCCACTTAGTGAAATCGGAGCTAATGAGTCGTTGTTTGAAATCAAAACTATACGCGTAGAGCCACCCATAGGTTTTCCGGGGGAATTTACTTTAATTGTTGAAGATTATGATTATGTTGATAAAGGGGTTGGAGGTGCAAATAATGTACTTTGTTCGTATTACCAGAGGGACGATCAAAATATTTTTGAATGGAGTGGGAAAAGTGGTGATTATGAGGGGGATGATTTTCGTAAAGACAAAAATGGAAATTACATGAGGGATATGACCGATGAAGAACGCTTTACCAGAAAATTCATGGTGAATGATCCAGGTATTATTTATTATGTTGGATGCACTAATCAGAATGACACAACGGGGGCAACGTTCCAGGTTATCAAAGGTTTCGAAGATAAAGATTGCGAAACAGGCTTCTCGATGCCAGCTGGATTGGAGATGGACGCAACCAACAACCCGTTGATACGTCCTTACCGGTTATATTGCCTATGGAGGGATGGGGTTAATACAGCCGCGAGTCAAAAAATTATTATTGATCATGTCCTGAACCCGGAAGTACAAGGCAATTTGACCGAGACCCAGGCAGTTTTTAATGATGATGTAAATAAATCGGAAGGTGTTATTGGATATTGCAGGAATGAATCGTCAAACCCGGATGTTGTATGTTCTTGTAATGAAACGAAAACACAAGGAGAGGACCATTACCTGCGCATAAGAAGTGGGGGGTGTAAGGAT
>JBDRQK010000395.1:0-5182 GCA_043826315.1 Chloroflexota bacterium | reverse complement strand
TTACAGAGCCCATCCGGTATTGTCCTGGGCGTTGATTTTTTGTGCTCACACCATACAAAACTTATTGTTGAGGTGGTCTATGAACAATAAAGCACGTCGAAATCTCTTCTTTGGGCTTGCAGTTGTTTTGGTATCAGGGATTTTCCTGGTGACCTTTTCTCTGCATGCCCGCGCCCAGGCAGCTGCCCTGGAAGCTGGAACGGTCGTCTGGGATGCAGCCCGGGCGGTTGGTCAAAGCAGCCCGGCATTGGAGATCCCTCCCCCCAAACAGGAACCCTGCCTGTCCTGCCATATCACCGGTGAGGAAAAGAACTTGTGGATACCACTGGGTCGCTGGGTTATATTCGGCACATTCGGACTCTTTTTTGTATTTGGCGTCTACCGTTCAGCTTCCGTTTGGACACAACGCAAGCGGTGGAAACCCCTCACTACCCGGGCTGTGGATTGGGTCGACGAGCGCTACGAGATCAAAGAACCAATGACAAAAATATTAAGCAAACCTGTCCCCCGGTTTGCCCTGCGCTGGTGGTATTGCCTGGGTGGAATTACCGCATTCTTGTTCGTTGTTCAAGCCATAACCGGCATCATGCTTGCTTTTTACTATAAACCCACTGCAGCCGAAGCCTACGCCAGCATTCAATTTATCGAGAACGAAGTGCGCTTCGGTTCTGCCATCCGCATGATCCATGCCTGGTCTGCCAACGGTATGATCGTTGTCTGCATCGCCCACATGTTGCGTGTTTTCATCATGGGCGCTTACAAAGCCCCGCGCGAATTGAACTGGTTGAGTGGAGCTTTTCTCCTGCTCCTTACCTTGGTTTTTGGGTTTACAGGTTATCTGCTGCCCTGGGATCAGCGTGCCTATTGGGCTACCACGGTTGGAACCGATATCGCCGGTGCAGTACCTGCCATTGGCAACCTGGTGCTGGTCATGCTCAGGGTTGGCTGGGATGTCAGTGAAGCCACGCTCGGACGCTTCTACAGCTTGCACATCCTCATCACACCCATTCTGACAGTGACTTTCATGCTGGCACACTTTATGATGATCCGTAAATTGGGCATCAAGAAACCACTTTAGGAGGCCACCCATGTCTACAACAAATTCTGAACATGAGAACGACAGTGTTCCTTTTTATCCTGATCACATCCGCACAGAATTCTATGTGGTCATCGGGATCCTGGTGCTGGTGGTCATCTTTGGGGTCCTGGGCATGCTCTTCCCGGTTGGTTTGCAAGCCCCGGCTGATCCGCTCGATACACCAATGCATGTCAAGCCCGAGTGGTATTTCCTGGCGTTATATCAAATATTGAAATTTGTTCCTCCCCAGATATTGGGGATCGAAGGTCCGATATTTGCAGTGGTGACCATCCTTCTGGCTGTATTGGCTGTCATCCTCTGGCCCTTCCTGGATAAAAAAGAGGACAGCCGCAAAGCCGTGCGCGTTCGATTTATTCTCACGGTCATTGGTGTCATCGTTGCGATCGCCATGACCATCTGGGGGGAGGTAAGTTAAGATGAGCGACCTGACCAGACGTGATTTTTTGAAATTAATCCAAGGTGCCGGTGTGCTGGCGGGTGTGGGCATGGTAGCCACCCCGCTTGTAGCCTACTTTTACCCACCCAAATTGGAAGAACTCCCCACAGAACCGGTCCTGGTCTGCCCTGAGTCGGAACTTCCAGTCGGGGGATCCAAAACCGTGAAATTCGGTCGCTACCCGGCTTTGATCATTAATCTACCCGATGGTTTAAAGGCTTATTCAGCTGTATGCACCCATTTTGCCTGTATCGTCAAATGGAATCCGGACTCCGGAAAGATTGAATGCCCCTGCCATGAAGGTTTTTTCAGTGTGGTAGATGGCAGTGTTACCTCCGGACCACCCCCCGCGCCTCTTATGGGGCTGGAAACTGAAATAGTGGACGGACAGATCTATGTAAAGGTCGGAGGTGGTGCATGACCACAGATGCTCTTCTCGAAAACCAAAAACCTGTCTCAGATCGTTGGAAAAAACTTGCCCCGCAGGTGAAAGATCTTTTTGTTCAGATCATTGCCCAGGTTCGTATTCTGAAAAAAATCTACCCCGGCATCATGCACTTCCTCATTTTCTGGGGAGTTGTCATCCAGGTGATTGGAACCATCATCAACATTCTGCAGATGAAACTCTTCCTGCCCTGGGTGATATCAACATTTCCGAGAAACAATTGGTACCTGGGCTACGAACTCGTCATGGACATTGCCGGTCTCTTCATCATGCTGGGTGTGCTCATGGCTGCTTTCAGGCGCTACGTTTTGCGCCCCAAGACACTTGAAACTCATTGGGACGATACGGCTGCCCTCATCTTGCTCTTCCTGATCGTTTTTGTCGGTTTTACCAATGAAGGCATCCGCTTGTTGGTCACCAATCCACCCTGGGCGGGATGGTCTCCTATCGGCAACTGGGCGGCTGGCTTGATGAAGAGCTTGGGCTTCCCCGTTTCACAAGCCGCGGCTGTCCATGATGTCCTGGTATGGACTCATGTCGCCCTGGCGCTGCTGCTGGTTGGATTGATCCCGTTTACCAAAATGCGCCACCTGGTCAACACACCCCTCAATATCCTGTTGCGCAACCGCCACCGGGAAGGTGCCCTCGATAAAATTGAAGAAATTGAAACCACCGAACTTCTGGGTGTGGGAAAGATCACCGAATTCACATCGCTGCAGCTTTTATCATTTGATGCCTGTTTGCGTTGTGGACGTTGCGAACAAGCCTGCCCGGCTACCGGCAGCGGTATGCCCTATTCACCTAAAGACTTGATACAGAGCCTGCGCACATACATGTCCACCAGCCTGGAACACGCTGAAGCCAACCCGGATAGCGAACTGTCACCCACAATCTTCAGTGATGAGTATGCCTGGTATTGCACTACCTGTGGAGCCTGCCTTGTCGAATGCCCGGCTTTCATCCGGCCTGTGGACGAGATCGTGGATCTGCGCCGTTACCAGCTTCTGACCACGGGTAAGATGCCCAAGTCGGTCGGTGATACCATGCGCAACATGGAACGTCAGGGTAATCCCTGGGGCATGCCTCCCGAGAATCGCATGGCATGGGCTGAAGGATTGGATGTTCGTGAACTGGCTCCCGGAGAACAAACCGATGTACTGCTTTTCACCGGTTGTGCCGCTGCCTTTGATGAACGTAATAAAAAGGTCACACGCGCTTTCGTTAAAGTTCTAAAGAATATGAATGTGGATTTCGCCGTGCTTGGCTTTGATGAAACGTGTTGCGGTGAAACTGCCCGCAGGATGGGGCATGAATATATCTTCCAGGAATTTGCCAAACAAAACATTGAAACCTTTGGCAAAGTCAAATTCAATCGAATTGTCACCCCTTGCGCACATTGTTTCAACACCTTGAAGAACGAATACCCGCAGATGGGAGGCAATTATACCGTTGAGCATCACAGTGAATACCTGGCCAGCCTGGACATACCGGTTGGAACCGGCAACAACAAGATGGAAGGCAAACTTACCTTCCACGACTCATGCTACCTCGGTCGCTATAACGATATTTACGGTGCCCCCCGCAAATTGCTGGATAATGCCGGAGTAACGCGTGTAGAAATGGTCCGCCAAAAAGAACAAAGTTTTTGCTGCGGTGGAGGTGGTGGTGGAATGTGGATGGAAACCGATGCCAACACGCGCATTAACCATCATCGTTTGCAGGATGCGCTGGATGTCAAGGCAGATGTGGTTGCCACAGCCTGCCCTTACTGCTTGATCATGTTTGATGACGCTGTCCGCTCCAAAGGTATCGGTGATGATATCAAAATAATGGATATAGCTGAAATTCTGGCACAAAGATTGGAATAATTCATATGAATACGCAAAGGGTATTGAATACGAAAGGTGATCCGCTTGGAACTGTCAACCGCTTTATCAGGCAGGTCTGGCAGGAAACCGGATTGGTCGGCATGATCCTGCCGTCGGATAAGGAAAATGAATTGCGTGTTGTGGAGGATCCCTCCGAGCTGGGAGAGTTCAACCCTTTCCAACCTCTTATGTTGATGAACATCGCCGGCTTGGTTCCATCTGTATTACAGGACCATCCACGGGGTCGCTACGGCATCTTATTGCGACCCTGTGAATTACGTGCTTTGAATGAAGTTGCCGAACGCAAAGTGATCAATACCGGACGGCTTTTAACCATATGTGCGGATTGCCTGGGGACTTTCCCCGACGAAGAGTTTGAATGGCGCTCGATCCGTAAGGGCTCGGATTCCGGGTTGACAAAGGAAACCCTCCAATTCGCTCCCCAGGGAGGTATCGCCGCTTATCGTTACCGGGCTGCCTGCCAGATGTGTGTTTCTCCCGGGGCAATATCAGCAGACATCAATCTTGGAGTGATCGGTTTGCCGGTTCGACAATTCATTCTGGTGGATTGTCAACCTGACTTGCTGGATTGGTCACATTTTACCGTTATGCCAGCTGACCAGGCATTGAGCAACAAGCGCACGCTGATGCTTTCTAAACTCGTGGAACGCCATTCACAAACCCGCGATCGCGTCCTGACCGGTCTGGCTGAAGTCCTGCCTGCCAATGTGGATGTGCTTCTGGATCAATTTGAAGATTGCGGAAACTGCCAATCCTGCATGCATGCCTGCCCGATCTGTACAGCAGATCCCCCGAACCGTACCAAGGATGGGCGTTACGAACGACAGGATGTGATCGAATGGTTGGTGGATTGCGCCGGTTGTGGTATGTGTGAACAATCCTGCCCCAAGCACCTGCCCCTCAGCATCATCTTCACACATGTCAAGCGCAGTTTGGAAGAAACCTGGATACCATGAAACAAAACAGAGTTCCAAAGTCTTATCTTTTAGAACTCTGTTGCTGCTTGGTTACCCGCTGATCTTCGCAAGGTTTATGGAATAAAGGGTCCTGACCAAGCATCCTTTATCATCCAAACCAAAGCGAAATCCGGCATCCTGGCTTAAGATTAATATTCCCTGCCTCTCAACAAACAGACTCGGCTACCAACCTTGATCTCCCAAATGTAGTCTTTCATGCTTTGAGCATTGTCAGCATCATCTTAAATTGCCTGACCGCCATTAGGGCATGTGGATCATTGGCAGGCATGATGATGGCTTCTCCGCTCTTTATTAAGAAGGGTTTGCCGGAGATCCGGATCTCGACTTCGCCATCCA
>JBDRQK010000394.1:0-11843 GCA_043826315.1 Chloroflexota bacterium | reverse complement strand
CGTTCCCCAATCCTTGAGCGCAGAATGGCGCTGGTAGGGTCGATCCCGCTTAAATATGGAAAGAGAAAGGCAATGAGAGCCACCAATAACAGCAAGATGGGCATGATCAATAATCGTCGGATAATCTGGGTGTACATTGATTATCTCCTTCTAATTCCGTGGATATGATCCAAACCAAGACCTTTTATGATCTTCGTTTAATCAGATCTATGAGACAGTACTCCTGTCTCAAACCGACGCAAAACAAGTCACCATCAGATTCCGAGCAAGGCTGGTAAACCAGTCAGGTCGGGAAGTTCTTCATATGGACCGTAATCATCCTGGTTGCCAAGTCGCCCATTTCGGTTGATCCAGATCTTATTCAATCCAAGTCCATGTGCAGGCATCATATCATAATTGAAACCCTGTGCCACATGCAATGTATCACTTCGATCGCATCCCAACCTGCGCCAGGCATAATAAAAGAATTGAGGGGTGGGTTTATAAGCTCTTGCCTGTTCAGCAGTGATCACATCATAAAAAGATACGTCCATGTTTCGAACGTTCTGTGCGATCATTTCATCCTCTGCATTGGAGAAGATAACCAATTTAAAATGCTTGCCTAATTGATCGAGGATTTTCTTGGTATCCGGGAAAGGTCCCCAGGTGGGCACTGCTGCTACCAGTTTATCTCCATCATTGTTCTTATAACGAAAACCACATTGATCCATGGCTTTCTTAAAGCTTGTACGCAGCAAATCACTATAACGCTGGTATGGGGCAAAGCATTCATAATAGCGAGCATCTCTGAATACCACCAGGAAATCATGCCATCGATCATCCGGGATACGATTCTTTAATATTTCCCTGGTGGTCTTATTTAGTTCATAATTGATTAGGGTTCCGTAACAATCAAACGTGATGTACTTTGGTAATTTCATATTTCACCTGTATTTTTCAAGGGGATAATTTGGCTGGCATGGGATTTGAAAGATAACCATCTCATGCCAGCCTATCACGAACCATCAATCTGTATTACATGATGCGGTTGTCATCCACTTAAGGAGCAATATCAAGATCAGCGGTAAGCACAAATCTTTCGAGCGGGTGAAGTTTGAAGTTAATAACGTTATTGCGAACACCATCCACAATCTCGGTGTAGTTCAAGAAAACACCAACACACTGGTCATCCACCAGTATGGTCTGGATCCGGCGATAGATTGCATAACGTGCATCCAAATCTGTTAAACCTCTTGCCTCTACGAGAAGAGAATCCAAGACCGGGTCACAGAATCGATCCATGTTGAAAGAACCTGCGCAAGTGTAATCGGAACTAAAGAAACCTTCGGGATCATAGCTATCCAATACATGGTTGCGGGAAATTATGAACATATCATAATTTCCACTGAGCACATCCGGTTCCATTGGATCATACTGTGCAAGACGGATCTCGACATTAATTCCGATCTTACCCAACATATTCTGGATTGCCAGGGCAGAAAGCGGTAAATTGGAACGGGTCGGGTAAGTCCACAGAGCTACAGTCAATTCTCCTTCGGCATAACCAGCGTCTGCAAGGAAGGTTTTAGCCTTTTCAGGATAGTATGGATAACCAACCAGATCTGAATTCACCCAAACCTCAGATGGAGAGATGGGTCCAACTGCCGGTGCACCAACACCTTCCAAAGACGCATCCACGATGGCCTGTTTGTCAAGTGCATAAGCGACAGCCTGGCGCAACAGAACGTTATCGAATGGAGGACGACTCATATTGAGATGAAGCGTGGTTGTGCGGGGGGTTTGAAGGCGAAGAACCGCCAGATCTGTCATCGTTTCAAGAACAGGGATCTGGGAAACAGGCAAGTGGATGTCGATGTCAATCTCTCCAGTCTGCAGCATTCCGGCACGGATCTGTGGATCCGGAACAAGTAACACGGTAGCTTCATCGATCTTGACATCACCTCCCCAGTAATTGGGATTCTTGACAAGGGTGAGACTCTGTTCAGGCACCTGTTCTGTTAAGATGAAGGGACCAGTGCCTGTATTGAAAGGATCGATCGGGCCACTATCAGCAGTATAAGCGGATGGAGCCAGGATACCGGTGTTTGGACTGGTCAACCGATTGGGTAATAGTGTATCGGGTGCGGTTGTCTTGATGACAACTGTATAATCATCAGTTGCTTCGAGCGAGCTGAAGGCGGCAGAGGTGATTCCGCGCGGCGGTGTGGGAGAATTGATGACGTAATTTAAAGAGGTTACTACTGCCTGGGCGTTGAAAGGCTCACCATTACTGAAGGTGACACCCTGGCGAAGGTTGAATTGCCAGGTTGTTTCATCCACCTGTTCCCAGGATTCCGCCAGGTTGGGGACCATGTTGCCATCAAAATCCACTTTGACAAGAGTTTCCAGGATGCCAATATAGGTCATTGAGAAACCGTCATCGGTTTCAATCGTCCAACCTCTTTGCGGATAGGATTCCGTGCCAAGCCCAATCACAATCGTTTTTGGGCCAGTTGGAGCTACCGGGGATTCTGTTGCTTCTACACCTGGAGCCTGTGTTGGAACTGTACCAGGTTCAGTCGGCGCATTGGTTGCTACGACTGCCGGTGAACAGGCTGTCACTGCTATAAGTAATACCAACGATAAAACTAGTAATTTCTTCATTTGTTCCTCCTCTTTTCATATAACATTAGTTTTTTGAAACAGTCTCGAAAAAAATATATTAGCTATCTTGTTTACCTGATTGTTTCAAGCATTTATCTTTTTATTATTACCTACCTCCTTTCGCTACCTTCTATTATGTAATATGGATCCTACAGAAAGTGATTATTTTATTAACCAGGGGATTTGTTTATTAAAAAAAAAAAGTAATATGGGATGGATAGGGTGCGTAGCAAAACAACCCTAAATATCTTTATTACTGCTTGTTGATTACCCATGATCAATGCCATATATTAATTCTCAAACAGCAAACCCATTGGTAGTTTTCATATAATGAAAAAATTATTTATTATATAAACATATTAGCAGAAGTATAATCATTTGTCAACTATTAAAAAGGATAATTATGGTTGACAAACGATATTCACCTTGATATAATATTTATTATATAAAGTATATTTTCAATATATGAAAATAAATTAGGTGCTGGGTTGCATTAACATCAAAATCAAGAGATCATTAGGAGAGAGACTATGGTAAAAAAATATCATTCAGGCACAACTGCAATTCATGGTGGAAAAGGTCCTTATGATGGTTCCTTAAAGACCAATCCGGTAATTACTCCAATACATATGAGTTCGACATTTGAATTCGACACTGTACAGGACCACCAGGATTCAATTTTTGGCGGGTTAGCCTGGCCGATGTATACACGGGCTGCTTCCGGGAATCCATCCATACGATACCTTGAGAGCAAACTGGCAGACCTATATGGAGCCGAAGCCTGTTTAGCAACTGCTTCCGGTATGGCTGCCATCAATTACCCACTAATGCATCTTCTTACCCCCGGTGATCATGTCGTAATGGGCAGGAACTACCGTTTGACCCATAATATCGGCCAATTGATCCTGGAAGCAAAAATGGGTGTGGATGTCTCAATGGTGTTGAGTGAAGATGTTGACGACTTCCTCAAGTATTTCAATGAACGAACCAAAGTATTGATGCTTGACCTACCTACCAACCCGATGATCTCTATCATTGACCTGGAGACCATCGTCAAGGAAGCCCATAAACGAGGAATAAAAGTCATCCTGGATGATACCTGCGCAACTCCGATAAACATAAATGGATTTGATTTTGGTGTGGATATTATTGCCTGTTCATTAACAAAATACTTGTGCGGGCATGGGGATGCTATAGGGGGAGCAATCATTGGTAACGCCGATCTAGTAAAAGAAATTCGCCACGGGTTGTATCCGCGCATCGGAGCAGCCATAAGTCCATTCAACGCCTGGCTGATATCACAAGGTTTGAAAACCCTTCACCTACGGGTTCCCAAGCACAACGAGAACTCACAGGCACTCTCTGAATACCTGGAAAAACATCTAAAAGTTGCCAAAGTTAATTACCCCGGCCTACCCAGTCATCCTCAATTTGAATTAGGTCACAAGATCATGTCCGGGTTTGGCGGGATGATGTCCTTTGTGGTCAAGGGTGGGGATGATGCTGCCACCAAGATGACCAACTTGCTTCAAATCGGAAAAGTAGGTACCAGTTTTGGGCAGGCTGAGACAATGGTGGAAACAGGTTGGATGTCTCATTATGAATGGTCGATGGAAGATCGAATCCGCTTTGGGCTCTATCCGGGATTTGTGCGAGTTTCGTGCGGGTTGGAAGATGCGGAAGACCTGATCGCAGACTTTGAACAAGCGCTTGCGCAGATCGATGTGGATATAGATGAGAAATTACCTGAAGTTGAGGATGCCAGCGTTGAATGGACCCCAACTGTGACAACAATGGAATAACAAGAATTTATTTTCCAAACAGGAGCCTATATGAACAAGTTACCGAAATATATCACGTTCGATGCCTACGGGACTCTCGTGCAATATAAACTTCACCTGATGACAAGGGAAATCATTGGCGATCGACTCAACCAGGAAGACACCGGGAAATTTATGGATGAATTCCATGATATACGCTTTGAAGACATTCTTGGTAAGTACCGCCCTTATGAAACCATGCTTCGGCGAGGGTTCGGGAAGATGATGCGCAAGTTCAACCTGGATTTCAGCGAGGAAGATTGCGATCGATTGGTGGATGATCTCGCCACATGGGGACCCTTCCCAGATGTACCTCCAGTTCTTCGAAAATTACGCGGTTACTGCAAATTGGTGATAATTTCCAACTGCGAAGATCGGATGATCGAAAAGAATATTGAAAACATAGGTGTTCCGTTTGATGATTACATTACTGCGGAACAGGCAAGGGCATACAAACCTGCCCACTCAGTATTCGAGTTCACTCTGAAAAAACTGGGTTGCGATAAATCTGATATCCTGCATGTGGCCAATGGCTTTGAATATGATATTATGCCTGCCCATGAGTTAGGATGGAAGGCTGTATGGATCAATCGAGAGCAAATCGCTGGCGACCCGGCATACGGACCGTATGATGAACTCCCTGACCTGAGCGGATTACCTGCTCTTCTGGGTATCGAATAATCTTTTCATCATAACAGGGTTTCTTGATACCCTGTTTTTTTTTATCAAGTACTTTCATAATTGATATTAACAAGGAAAGGAAAAAAATGATCTCACTTAATAAAGATATGCCAATATTTCCTGGTAGAGCTGGTGTTTCAGAACGTCGTCCAATTCATGATCCATCCGCGCTGGGTGTCGAAGAGTGGACCTTTGAACCCGGCGTTACATTCAGTGGTCATGCTCATGATGTGGACCAGATTGCCTACATAATCAAAGGAAGACTGAAACTCAAACAAGGCAAAAATGAATTTGAACTGGAACCAGGTTGTTATTACTTTACTCCCGCTGGATCAGTGCACCAGATCACAGAGATTATCGAAACCACTACCATGCTGATTGTTAGCAATGTAAAATAATTATTGAATCCTTATAAATCTGGCAGGGATATTTCAGGGCTGATTATTTGACGATTCAAGTTTACTCACATTTCCTTGGCATCCTTTTCAAGAAAGGATAATTGAAGAAGGTGATCATGGTTGAAGGTTTGCGAATTCAAACTGGCATAGATAGAGGGGATTCATTTGAGATCAAATTCAATGGACAAAATATTACTGCTTATCATGGCGAAACCATTGCCACTGTTCTGTTAGGGAGTGGAATGAAGATGTTACACCATTCAACTCTTAGTGGAGAACCTAGGGGAGTATTCTGTGGAATGGGTTTGTGCTACGATTGCCTGGTTACCCTGAATGGAGAACCCAATATTAGAGCATGCAGGACCTATGCCCAACCCGGGGACGTTGTTGAAGGACAGGTTTGATGGATAACCTAAAATCAACTCCACTGACTGTGATTGGTTCGGGACCAGCCGGATTGAAGGCAGCACAGGTAGCTGCCGAAGCAGGTGTTGAAGTCACTTTGATAGATGAAAATGGGAAACCTGGAGGTCAGTATTACCGGCAATCTCCGGATGAATTCCAATTGAAGGATATCTCGGATCGATTTTCCGGAAGGGCAGATGCAAAAAATTTATTCCAAGGGTTTCCAGACGAGAAGATCAGAACCTTTTACCAGACAATGGTATGGGGTGTTTTTGAAGAACATAACCTGGCTCTTACAGATCAGGAGAAGAGCTTTCTTCTACCCACAGAATTAGTCATTTTAGCGACCGGTGCATATGATCGTCCAATGGCATTCCCAGGCTGGACGCTTCCAGGGATTCTGGGAGCCGGAGCTGCGTTACGGATGATCAAATCTCAATGGATCCTACCAGGAAAGAAGGTGCTCCTGGCAGGTCTGGGTCCATTGCAACTTGCCCTGGCTGAAGCACTGATCAAATCAGGTGCCGAAGTCGTTGGTATTGCGGAAGCAGCCAATCCTTATGCCAATTTAGGACAAATTCCAAAGCTGTGGGGACATTGGGATCGGATCCAAGAGGCTGTCCGATATTATGATAATCTTCGAAAGCATAAAGTACCCCTTTTCTATAAACATACAATCATTGGTGCTGAGGGTGAAGAACAGGTTAAACGCGCCACCATCGCCCAATTAGACCATAACGGGAAACCAATCCATGGTACAGAGAAGAATTTTGAAGTTGATGCAGTCTGTCTTGGTTACGGTCTCCTCCCTTCGATCCAGGTGGCATCCGGATTCAATTGTCGTTTAAAGTTCGATACGCATGCTAGATGGTTTGTCCCATCACATGACGCCAACATGGAAACCTCACAACCAGGCATTTATGTAGCTGGTGACATGACGAGAATCGCCGGCTCAAAGACCGCCTTGGTCGAGGGAGAGATCGCCGGACTCAGCGCAGCATTCAAGTTAGGTGCTATCGACAGCGCAGTTTTTGAAGAAAGACTAAAACCTCTTATTGTGTCCCTTCATAAATTGAACCGACTGACGGATGGATTGCAGCACCTCTACCCCTATCAATCCAACCTGGACCAACTTATTAAAGACGACACACTCATATGCCGATGTGAAGAGGTGACAGTCTTAAAGGTCAAGGAAGCCATCCGCAACGGCGCCACGGATATCAATCAGGTCAAGCTAGCCACCCGGGCAGGGATGGGATATTGCCAGGGACGTTTCTGCAGTGTATTAATCGCATCCCTGATCTCAGAAATGTGTGGAACAGCATTATCTGAACTTCAGCCTTTCACCATTCGACCACCATTCCAACCGCTCCCTTTGAATATCCTTGCTTTTAATGAAGAGCAACGTGTAAAACATTCGTGACCAGGTTTCAGAACGGTCATCTGGTAGGTCATATGGAGGAATATGATGTCATCATTATTGGAGGGGAATCATGAGCTGTTCATCAGCATATGATCTTTCCAAATTCGTGGAAAGGATAAGTTAATTATAAAAACACAGAAAGGGTTATCATGGAAAAATCGACAGTCACTTTGCATGATATAAGAGAAGCTGCGCAACGTATCCGTCCATATATTCGCCATACACCGCTGCTCCGTGAGCAGAGCATGGATAAGCTATTGAGGTGCCAGGTTTATCTCAAGCCTGAGATGCTCCAAATTAGCGGTACCTTTAAGCTGCGAGGTGCGCTGAGCAAGATTCTGTCCTTGACCCCGGATGAAATGAAGAAAGGAATCGTCACCAGCTCTTCCGGTAACCACGGTCAGTCCTGTGCTTTCATCGGGCAGATGCTCGGCATCCATGTGACCGTAGTCATACCAGAGGATGCACCAACCATCAAAATCGAGAAAGCCAAAGCCATGGGGGCAGAGGTAATCGTATGGCACCGCAAATATGTCGAACGTATGAAAAAAGTCCGTGAAGAGATTGCAGAGCACGGTTACATCCTTGTCCATCCCTACGAAGACTACACTGTTATGGCAGGCCAGGGGACCATTGGTTTGGAAATTTTGGAAGATCTTCCCGATGTAGATACCCTGCTGGTACCCATCGGCGGCGGCGGGTTGATCTCAGGAATTTCCACAGCCATAAAAGAGTCAAAACCGAATGTGCGCGTGATCGGTGTCCAGGCCGCGGCCTGCGGCGCCTACTATGCCAGCCGCCAGAATGGATATCCGTCTACGATTACCCCTCGCCCCACGCTGGCGGATGGTCTCACCAGCATTAATGTCAGCGACTTCACCTATCCCATCATCGAGAAGTATGTCGATGACATTGTTGCCACAGAGGAAGAAGATATTAAGAAAGCTGTGCGATTGATTGCAAGCAACGCCAAGTTGGTGGCAGAGCCTTCGGCCTGCGTGGGTATTGCTGCTCAACTGTCCGGCAAAGTGAAGACCCGGCCGGATGAGAAAGTCTGCTCGGTTTTGACTGCTGGAAATTGGGACATCAATTTGATCGGGAAGATCCTAAAAGGAGAGGATGTAGAAGGTATTCTCGTCTAAGAGAAACAGAAGAGGAGACTATACGCGCGAGAGTGAAATTTGAACAAAAGGAGAGACCAATCATGCAGACATTATTATTAAATAAGGAAGAAGTAGGCAGCCTCATTGACTTGGACGCGATCCTCGCCGCAGTGGAGGACGGGTACCGCTCCTTCAACAGCGGTCTGGTGGTTCAACCTAATTTCATGGCTGTAGCATTTCCCGTTACGCACGCTGGTATTGACTTCAAGGGGGGGCTGGATATGGGTGCTGGATATATGACCTTGAAGGCCTCCTCCGGTGGATATGATAACAATCCGGCATTAGGGTTACCCACAGGCATGAACACTGTGATGCTGTTCGAAGCTAAAACCAGTGCATTGAAATGCATCATGGATGGCACCTTTATTACTGGCTGCCGAACTGGCGCGGCTGGTGCAATTTCAGTGAAATACCTGGCACGTGCCGATGCAGAAAAACTTTGTGTCATTGGAGCAGGAAATCAGGCCCGAAGACAACTGAGTGCGATGATGCGAGTGAGTAATCTGACCGAGGTGCGAGTGTGGGATGCCTTGCCAGAGTTCTTGGACGCATATGTAAAGGAGATGTCTGCTGAAACAGGGTTGAAGATTCGCAAATGCGCAACCGCCGAGGAAGCAGTCAGGGGTGCCGATATTGTAGTGACCACCACTCGTGGCCGCAGCGGTCCGATCGTGAAAAAGGAATGGGTACAACCGGGCACGCATATCGCAGCGATAGGCGCTGATATGCCGGATAAACAGGAACTGTATACTGATGTCTTCGCCGGGGCAAAGGTGGTTAATGACTCGATTGCCCTATGCGTGGAAAGTGGAGAGACCCACAATGCCGTGAAGGCTGGAATTATTCAGCGGGAGGATATTCATGCCGAGATTGGTGAGATTATCTTGGGGAAAAAGTCAGGCCGTGAGAACCCTGACGAGGTGACGATCTTCGATAGTGTCGGTATGGCCATTCAGGATATCGTGACTGCAGTCATGCTCTATAAAGGTGCCTTGGAGAAAAAACTTGGAACCCCGTATGAATTTTTCAATTAAAGAGCAGGATCATAAAATAATGGTACCTTGCAGCGAATTTGATTTACCGCAAAGCTGGATAAGAACAGGAAACCAATCATTTCTTTCTGGTCTCTTAAACCAGAACAGATTAATACAAAATTAAATGATTAAGGAAGCTATGAAAACAGATGTAGTGATCATTGGCGGAGGAATTATCGGATGTGCGGCAGCCTATTACCTTGCCAAGAACAAGATCGATGTAACAGTTATTGAAAAAAATCCTGCGGCAGGGATGGAAGCATCCGGACGAAATGGAGGGGGGGTACGTCAACAGGGAAGGAAAGCTGCCTTACCTCTATCGATCGAAAGTGTAAAACTTTGGGCTACCTTGAGTGAGGAATTAAATGCAGACCTGGAATACGATCGCATTGGCAACTTGAAGATCGCCCTGGATGAGGACACTGCTGAAAATTACGAAATTGAGGCAGCCTGGGAACATGAGAATGGGTTATCAGAAACAAAGATACTCACCGGAGCAGAATGCCTTGAGTTAATTCCAGGGGTTAAACAAAAAATCTTTGCAGGAAAAATTTGTCCAAGTGACGGCATTGCCAATCCCATGTTGACCTCTCCGGCTTTTTCACGAGCATCCATTAAATTAGGCGCAAAATTCTTGTTAAATACAAATGTTTCAAGTTTGCTCAGACAGGGATCGCAGGTTACAGGAGTTCAGACCGAATCGATGGAAATCAATGCCAGGTATGTGATCAATGCAGCAGGTCCCTGGGCAAGTCAGTTTAACATGATGGCAGGCTGTCCGATCATTATCAAACCTGGAATTAGTCAATTGATGATAACAGAAAGATTGCACAAGCCATTTATCAATATTTGGGTTCACATCAACAATATCGGGTATATTCGTCCGACACGATCTGGAAACCTGGTGATCGGGTCATCAGGAACACAAAATGATCTTTACAGTCAGCACGTTAACTATTATAAAGCCGCTATCCAATCCCAATACTTAACCAAGTTGATCCCCATATTGAAAGATATCTCGATCATTCGGGTTTTTTCAGGAATCACCGATTATACACCGGATAAGGAACCTTATATTGGAGCAGTAGCAGGTGCTCCCGGTTTTTACGTTGCGGCAGGTTTTCATGGACAGGGATTTTGCCCCGGCCCAATGGTTGGCAAGATCCTGGCAGAGATGATCTCGGGAAATGAAGTGAAAATGGATTTGGAGCCATTCAGACCTGACCGGTTCAGTACCGGGATCCAATCAGGAAAGCCTGCCAAGGTCCAATATCCCTTCAAGGAAATGTCCGGATATTGGAGCCAGGGAACAGGAATCCCCGAATCGTTAATCTGCGGTTGACAAATTTTGTTAGTTGAATTATTATTCATATAATGAAATAATTATTTATAAAGTGAATAAAATATGCTAGAAAAGGAAGAAAACATGCACAACCAAACCATTGCTCAATGGAAACACGATCATATTTTTGAACAGGACCAGGTGAAATCAGGCGAAAAACGCACTCTTCTAGTGGTTGTTATCACTGGTGTTATGATGATCGTTGAGATCCTGGTGGGGATATTCTTCGGTTCGATGGCTCTCTTAGCCGACGGAATCCATATGGGATCCCATATGGTTGGTCTATTGATCGCCCTGATTGCCTATATGTACACACGCAAATATGCAAACGATGACAGATTCAGTTTTGGGACTGGAAAAGTAAATTCATTTGCAGGGTACACCAGCGCTGTTTTCCTGATCTTCTTTGCGTTACTGATGGGATACGAAAGTATCGTGCGGTTGATCAATCCGGTGGAGATCCATTTCAATATAGCCATCACCGTTGCCATTGTTGGACTTGTTGTGAATGCAGCTAGTATGCTGATCCTCGGAGAGCAAGGCCATGATCATTCCCATGCTGGAGATACACATAACGATCACCATACTCATACCCATGAAGCCCATGACCACCATGATCATGCCAGCGGTGCGGATCATCATGACCACGGAACAACTTCTAAATCACAAGTTGGTTCAGATCATAATTTGAAGGCAGCCTATCTACACGTGCTGGCTGATGCATTCACGTCCCTTTTGGCTATTTTTGCTTTATTGGCAGCAAAATACTTCGGCTGGATCTGGGCCGACCCATTGGTTGGAATCGTTGGTGCAATAATGGTTGCGCGTTGGTCACTGGGTCTAATAAAAAACACCAGCCAAGTCCTGCTGGATCACCAGGGGCCAAAAGGTTTGCGTGAAAAAATCATTGGTATCGTAGAAAGCTACAAGGACA
>JBDRQK010000393.1:0-3284 GCA_043826315.1 Chloroflexota bacterium | reverse complement strand
GATGTTGCCAAAATGCTTGATCCAGGGTTGATTCCAAAAGAAGATTACCCGGAAAATCAAATTCAGCAGCGATTGCGATGCCTTTTCATCATTGTGATATTGGATCGCGTTGCGGATCTGGGTCAATAGCAACCCGACATCATCACCGATTTCTCCCGGTAAGCGTCCAACCGGCCAATCCGAAACAAAATAATTGGTATCCAGTGCGCCATACGGGTTGTCAGATGGGACTTCCACGTCGGAGTCATCTGTCGGGTTTGGCAGGCGATGGAACGGGACAACTTCATCTCCACCAACGATCAGAACGCTGCCGATCCTTTCACCCGTTTTTTCAAGCGCCTTGTCCAGGTCTGCCAGGGCAAGTTTAATCTTCCATGGATCGATGGTATCCACCGGGGTGATGTTGTATTTTCCGCAGACCTCCAAATCGTCTGGAAGAAAAACCATCGATGTCCAACCATCCTTGACCTGAACCGTTGTGGATAGTTTCTTGAGTTCTTCAAGTACCACCTGGGCGCTTTGCTTTCCATATTGCGCTTCCAGTCCGGATTTCATCGATAAGATGACATAAGCAGGAAATCTCTCGTCAACATGCGTGATTGCCGGCTGTTCGAGGTTGTGCGCTATTTCTTTGAATTTCTTTTCCGCTTCGGTTACAACCGGATCTTTTGCCCTCTTGATTTCCGTTGTCGCTTTTGGATGATCCGGATAAGGTTGATCAGTTGTTGGAATTACCCGGTAACCGTCATACGACCTGACCTCTGACTTCTGAGCTGGTTGTTCCTCTTCAAAAATCCGATTACTCCCTCCTGAAGCAAGCTGGTTCAACCCCAGCTTGCTCGCCACTTCTGCCGGGATGGCGATGTTGAGGTCTATCTGAAAATCAGTCGGATAGAGCGGTCTATACGGGAAGTTCTGACCCCACAATCGGGTTGGAATCTGGGCGGTCGAGTCGTTGGCAGCGCAATAGTGTAGCAAATCCAGTGCGGCACCGTCATCACCTGAATTCATCCATGCTTTTGCTAGTACCAAAGCAATCTGAAGGCATTCCGGCCAGCGCGCATGATATAAATTCGCCAGGTTCAACAAGGTTTTATGATCACCCAAACTCTCAGTAATAAGCAAATGCGCCAGGCTGATCAACTCTACCTTGTCGGCCTCGCCGATGATTTCCATCAAGAGCCCATTGGCTGTATCGTATTGTGATTTATTGATCGCCTGTCGTACCACCGTCAATTTTTCCGCCCAGAATGCAACTGGTTCATTTGACGAAACATACCCGCTTAATACACGGACGATCCCTGAAGTGATTTGCGCGGTTGTGGAATCAGCATGTCCTGCGACAGAATCCAGAACCAAAGCCGCTTCCAGGCACTCAGGGTCGGTGCGCAGGATTTTCTGCAGTACCGGAATCGCGTGAGAGAACTTCTCCTCCAGGATCAAAGCCCTGGCATAAATGAGGTTTATTTCGAGGTCTCCCGGAAATGCAGCCAGCCAGGCAAGAGCCGATTGGCGGCTAAAACGATAGGCTCTCGTGTCCAGCCCGGCTGTAAGCAGAACTAGCATCCGTTCGCGGTCGATCGTGATTGTCTTTGGTCCGGATTTTGAAAGATGAGAGATCATATCCTTGAACTCACTTCCTGCGACTGATGTACCAGGTTCAGTGCAAGTACCGCGCCAAGTTGACGGTGCACATCCAGGTTGCGGGGGGCTATCTCAGAGGCTTTTCGCAACATGCTCTCAGCGCCCTGGTAATCTTTGGCGTCCCTCAGGAGCCTGGCAAGTTCGAGGTACAAACGAACATCGCCTGGCGCTTTGTTCATCCCCTTTTCAAGTATTTCACGGGCTTTCGCATATTCTTTCTGTTTCAATAGGACGTGGCAGAGGTTGATATACCCCTCGGTATCTGCAGGGTCATGCGCCACAGCTTGGCCAAAGTAATGAGCTGCCTGGTCCAGGTTTCCTTTGTGTTCCTGCAATCTTCCAAGAAATCGGTGGAGCTCGGGTTCCTCGGGCTGAATCTCGAGCGCCTTCTTTGCATTGATTTCGGCTTGTTTTGACTCGCCGATCTGTTCCTGCGCATCCGCAAGCAGTTTCAATAATTCGGCGTTCGCTGGATATTTACAAGTGAGATCGGTAAGGATTTCAATCGTGGATGCAATTCCGTTAAGCTCATTCATGAGATTGACAAGTGCCAGGTGGGTCTCAACACCCGCAGTTTCACATTTGGTTGCCAGTTCGAGCGATGCGAGAGCTCTCGCATTTTCTCCACCTGCCTGATAGACCTTTGCCAGTAAAATCCTCGGTTCTTGGTCTTTTGCATCCAGTTCGATTGCGAGCGCAGCTTTTTCTTCAGCCTTCTCAAGTTCCATCTGCTGCAGGAATACTTTACCAATTAGTAACGGCGGTTTATTTGAAAATGGATCCGATTCGCCAGCCTTCTCGGCTGCGCTTATGGCTGCATCAAATTCACCGTTCAAGAAATAAGCTTCTGAAAGCAATTGCCACGTCAAGCTATTATTGGGATTTTCTTTGACATTCCCTTCAAGGATAGCGATAGCCTTCGCGTGCTGCCGGGTTGATACATATGCCTTTCCAAGCTGTAATACAACCTTAGCGTCGTTCGAATCCATCTGGTAAGCGGCATCCAGATGTTCGATAGATCGATCCAAATTTCCTATTTTTTTCCACATCTCTGCTGCCATGATCTGCCAGGACTGTTCCATCGGCCAAAGAGAGGTTGCATAATCCATATTCTCAGCAGCAGCTTTGGCATCGCCATTTTTTGCGTGGATGGTTGAAAGAACGAAATGCAGCAAAGGTTGGGCGAATTTTGATTCAACCATGGAGTTCAAAATCTGGATCGACTGATCCGGATCAGATTGGGCGTGGCACATAGCCAGCTCAAATTGAACGCCGTTATTCCCGGGGAATTTATTCGCGATCTTGATTGCCGTCTTCGATTGACCTGCGTGTCGTAAAGCCGCCATCAGGGCTGCAGCATCTTCCGGGGTTGGAGGAACTGACGCCAGCGAGCGGATATTATCGTTTGTTGGGTCAACCGCCAGGTTACCGCGCAGGAACCAGTGCGCTGAGTCGTCGTTTGGTTTCGATGTGAACAAACCTTGCAGATCTTGCCATTCGTTCTTGATCTGTGCGTTATCGAAGGTTGGCCATGGTTGGTGACCATTCATGTGACAATCACTTGTCCGGTTCTTATATTCCAAAGCCTGGACAAACGATGCGAGGTACAAATTGCGGAGATTTAGGTTTTTCGGGTTTTG
>JBDRQK010000392.1:0-4496 GCA_043826315.1 Chloroflexota bacterium | reverse complement strand
ATTCTGTTTTATGAGAGATTTGGGTAGAATACTTGATTCAAAATCATAGCTGGAGCCTGGTTCTGCAATTGATCTTTTTAATTCGATGATCCTTCCATCAGGATACTTCCATTCAAGTGTAATAAATGGAAGTTTTTCTTTATAAACGGGATCGATATAAAGAAAAATATCACTTGGTGCTTCTTTATATGGATAATCAAAAGTGAAGGTGGTTGTTTTTTCGATCCATCCATTATCCAATACCTGGATGGAAACATTTGTTCCCTCACTTAGAGGGTTCATAATGATCGTTGATAACCGTGGCGGATCACTGAAAAGGTTTGTCCATTCAGGCATGGCTGTACGCGGAATAAAACTGCGGCCAAGTGCAACTTTTTGTGCATAATCTTTTCCAACTTGTTCATAAGGGAATGCGATGACAGCGTACAATGAGCCAGCCATCAAAATAATTATGAAAGTCAGCCCAAGAATTGCCGATGGATACCTGCGAAGCTCTTGGAAGAACAACCTAACCCCTTTCCGGAAATCACGTAGAGAACCTATTATATTATCGAGCATAAGGGATGGTGATACTCCTGGTACCGGGGTGAGATCATGAGTTTTGATCCTGTGCCTGTTTATCCTTCCTGATAACCAAATCTGGATCCGCCTTTTCCAGTTTTCATTAAAAGATTTAACTCGAGTCATCACTTTCATTTTATTTTGTTCAGGAAGTAGTCGAATGCGCGGATCAATTATTACATACACCAGATCCAGTAAGAATACAACCAGACCAAGCAGGTATGCAAAGATTACGACTATTCCCACCGCAATTATTAACTCACCCGGCTCCATACTTTCTCCCCAAAAATTGGGAAGAGCCTCCTTGATGTATAACCATCCCAAGCCTGGCCACCGGAAGACGACCTCGAGTGCCATGCTCAATTGCCAAAAACTGATCAGGGAAGTGGCGAAACTTGTTATGATATAAGGAAGTGCGGGTCTCAGGATATACTTCTTATTTAATAATTTTGCAGATAATCCTTTGGCTTGTGCCAGTTGAACGTAATCCTCCTCTGAATAAATCACAAAAAAGGTTCGCCACGCATAAACAATTTGAAAAAGAAGGCTTAAAACAAAAGCTGAAACCGGCAGGACCATGTGTTTTACCACGTCTACAATATGCATGAGCTCATTCTCAGGTTTGGATAATTCATACATACCGCCGAAAGGTAACCACCGCAATTGAAATGCAAAAACACTGATCATCAGAATGCCAAACACCCAACCAGGCACAGAAGAGATTGGTGAAAGAATTGAAAAAAATCTATCCGCCCATTTGCCATAATTGCGTGCCAAGTATAAGGATAAAGGCATCCCGATCAGGAATACAAGCAGATAGGTGGTTGTTACCAGCAACAAAGTGTTGGGTAGATAATGGACTATGATGTCCATCACGCTTGCTGTTGTATTCTGAGCACCCCAACCTCCTTGCCGGGTACCTGTCTGCCCCCAATTAAAAGTAAGTGCTCTGATTGTCCATCCGAATATTTTCGACAAGTAGGGACGATATAAACCCATCTCGCTGCGCAATCTGTCTGTCAGTTCTTGAATTTGAAGTGGATCAGGATCTCCTAAAGGACCTCTTTGGATACTCCCATTATTTATGGCTGTGCGGACAACAAGATAGATCTGGGCTTCAAGACTGGTTTCAAAAGGGGAAACAGCAGGTCCCAACCCCCGTCTGGATGGCTGGTTTGTGATCATCACAGTGATAAAGACCCCGATAAAAATGGTCACAACTACCAGCAATAACTTCCTGGTCAGATACCGAATGGCGTTCTTCAATGATTTAACTACAGGATCAGTGTCAGATGTTAGATTTGAGTCTGTATCTATCCGTCTTTTTTTTTCAACCAATCCTGTTTTGGCGACAACATTATTGGGATTAATGGCTAGAACTTTTCGAAAACAATAGATTTTGTCTTCACGGTCTTCTAAACAAGATTCAAGCAATAACCATGCATCCTCATTACCCAGATCTTGTTTAAGTACTTCGATAAAAATTAATTGTGCCCTAGATTTGTCCCCAGCTTTTAAGGTCTCGATTCCTGTTTGAAGTTTGGTATTTTCCATGTTTTATTAATTAAGTTGAAATATCGATCCAAACATGAGAATACGATTGGCTCTTCTTTTAAAGATGAATGAGCATTTTTTCAGTATAAAAGATCTTATCAACATAATTCAAGGTATATAGATCTTATTAACAACTCTTCCAAGTATATATCAGCTTTCTGCTTCATGCAACTTAGTTCTTAATTCATGACCTCCACCAATTCCCTTGTGTTTGTGACAACTGGCACGGGAAGTGGGGATAAAAATCTCTTGTGGTATTATTGAAAATCTATGAAAATAAAGGGGATAACAACCAATTCTAGAAAGGGAGAAGACTGCATGGCGAGAAAATTTATACCAACACCAATTATTCTGCGAGACCCTGTTCCTTCAGATATTGATATTGCCCAGGAAGCAACTCTAAAACCGATCCTTCAGGTTGCTGAAGAACTAGGAATTCTTGAAGAAGAATTGGAACTCTATGGTCCTTATAAAGCCAAAGTAAAACTGGAAATCCTGAAACGATTGAAGGATCGCCCGGATGGAAAGTATGTAGATGTTACTGCCATCACCCCAACTCCACTAGGCGAAGGAAAAACAACAACAACGGTTGGTCTTTCGCAGGCACTGGGTGCACATCTTGGAAAAAATGTGATCACAGCCATTCGCCAACCCTCCCAGGGACCGACCTTTGGTATCAAGGGTGGCGCTGCTGGTGGTGGGTATTCTCAGATCATCCCAATGGAAGATTTCAACTTGCATCTCACCGGCGATATCCATGCCATTACTGCTGCCAATAACCTGCTGGCAGCGGCAATTGATGTCCGAATGATGCACGAAGCCAAACAAGATGATGTCAAACTTTTTAATGCATTATGTCCGGTCGATAAAGAAGGCAAGAGAAAATTTGCTCCTTCCATGCTTCGTAGACTGGCAAAATTGGGGATCGATAAAACTGACCCAGAAACTTTGACACCCGAAGAACGTTCACGATTTGCCCGGCTCGATATCGACCCTGCCTCTGTCACATGGAGACGCGTGGTGGATACAAATGATCGTTTTCTGCGCACGATAACAGTAGGAATGGGTCCTGATGAAAAGGGTTTTGAACGGGAAACTGGTTTTGATATCACCGTTGCCAGCGAGATCATGGCAATTCTGGCACTGACAACCGGTCTTGCAGATATGCGTGAACGCTTTAGCCGGATCGTCATCGGTACCAATAAGAAAGGTGAAGCCATTACTGCAGAAGATATTGGTGCAGCTGGTGCATTGACCGTCTTGATGAAAGATGCCATTAAACCCAATTTAATGCAAACCCTGGAAGGGACACCTGCTTTTGTCCATGCAGGCCCATTTGCCAATATCGCTCATGGTCAATCATCCATCATAGCAGACAAGATTTCTTTGAAACTCGCCGATTATGTCATCACTGAGTCTGGTTTCGGTGCTGATATTGGTATGGAGAAATTCTTTGGAATTAAATGTCGTTATTCCGGGCTGATCCCCCAGGTCGTCGTTCTAGTGGCAACTGTGAGAGCGCTCAAGATGCATGGTGGTGGTCCCAAGGTTGTGGCAGGTAAACCACTGGCATCTGAATATACAGATGAGAATCTCGATCTGCTTCGCAAAGGTCTACCAAACATGGAACGTCATATCAAGAATGCCCTAAAATATGGCGTAAATGTTGTGGTAGCTGTCAACTCCTTTAAAGATGATACTCCGGCTGAAGTTGAAGTGGTTCGAAAAGCTGCTATTGCAGCTGGTGCCATGGATGCAGTTGAATCCCGACACTGGATGGAAGGTGGTGCTGGCGCCATTGCATTAGCCGAAGCAGTAATTAATGCAGCTGATAAACCGAGTAATTTCAAACAACTATACCCACTCGACCTTCCCATTAAGGAGAAGATCGAGATCATCTGCAAAGAAATTTACGGTGCAGAAGGTGTGGATTATTCACCTGAAGCTGAAGCCAAGATCGAACTTTATACCAAGCTCGGTTTCTCGGGTTTACCCCTGTGTATGGCTAAAACGCACCTGTCATTCAGCCATGATGCCAACTTGAAAGGAGCACCGACCGGTTTCCGGGTACCTATCGCAGATATCCGCGCTTCGGTTGGATCGGGATTCTTGTACCCATTGTTAGGCTCAATGCGTACCATGCCTGGATTACCAACCCGCCCAGTATTCTATGACGTTGACCTGGACCTTGAGACCGGTAAGGTTCTTGGGTTGTTCTAGGAATTAGTTAAATCGTAATAGAGGGGCACGAAATGTCGTGCCCCTTTTCATTTTCTAAACTCATATGTTTCGAGCAAATAAATTGTTATCCATTAGTGACATTAATAATTCTCTCAAAATGGGGGAAATAACCGTTGGAGAGATAATTGAGTATTATCAAG
>JBDRQK010000391.1:0-3683 GCA_043826315.1 Chloroflexota bacterium | reverse complement strand
GCATCTTCTTCTATCTTCTGGCGAAGGCGTGCAATGGTAACCCATAAGATCTCTTTATCGGTTTCATATTCAGGCCCCCAGACACTGGTCAATAGATCCTCAGCTGACACCACGATACCAAGGTTGTGGGAAAATTGAAGCAGCAACCGGTACTCTGTTGCAGAAAGAAAAATCTGTTGGTCATCCCGCCAGACTTCTGCGCGTGCCTGGTCAATCCGCAGGTTACCATGCGTAAAAACACTTGTCGGGATATTCTCCATCGGATGCACCCGACGCAATACAGCCCTTACACGGGCTAATAATTCATCTATGGAAAATGGCTTTACCAGATAATCATCTGCGCCCATGTCCAATCCTTTAATCCGATCCTGCTCCTCCCCTTTGGCGGTCAGCATAATGATGGGTACTGTCGAAAACTGACGGATCCGTTGACAGGTGGTAAAACCATCCAGTATTGGCATCATAACATCCAGCATGATCAAATTTGTTGGTTTGGAAGTAAATTTCTTGATGGCTTCCTCTCCATCCTGGGCAGAAATCACCTCAAACCCTTCCGTTCTTAAATTCGCTTCCAAAAGGCGCAGGTAACGTGGTTCATCATCCACAATGAGTATACTTTTCGCCATTTCCATCCTCCTAATTCTCACCGACCTGCGAATAATTGCCGGGCTGAAGAACAGGCAATTCAATATGAAATATTGTACCTTGCCCAATGGAAGATTCAACAGATATACTACCATGATGGGCATTAACGATTTCTTTACATATGAATAAACCCAAACCAGTTCCACGTTTTTCGGATTGTCCTGGCACCCTGTAAAACCTCTCGAATAAGAAGGGGAGATGCTGTTCAGGAATTCCCGGTCCATCATCCGAAACATCCAGAACCAAATGATCAATTCGATTGTGAATCGCAATGGAAATGCTTGCCCCCGGGGCATATTTATTGGCGTTATCGATCAAATTTTCAAATACCTGCACCAAACGATTCGAATCGGCTTGAATTGGCGGTATCTGATCAGATGTTAATTTGATGACGATTTCTTTCTTGCGTGAAGTCAGACGGGTTATAAGATCCCGGACCATGGAATCCAAACGGACGGGTTGAAAATCCATTAACAGCTTCCCATTCTTCAAACGGGCAGAATCGAGCAGTTGTCCGACCAAATTGATCAATTGATCAGTCTCTTCATCTATGATCGTTAAAAATTCCAATGTCGTTTCTGGGTCCCAGGAAATATCAGACCTGAGCAGCGAGGTAGCATATCCTTTAATGAATCCCAGGGGTGTATTAAAATCGTGCGAGATTGTGGCAATAAAATCATCCTGGAGTTGGGTCAGGAGTTTAACGCTTTCAAACTGGACCAGATTTTCACGGAAGGATCGTCTTTCAAAAATATACGTCAGATTGGCTGCAAATAATTTGACCAGATTCAATTGCCCAGTTGTATAATCCGGTCCACCAAAGCGGACCAGGATTAGCACCCCCCTGGATTGCAGCATATTTAAAGGTAATCCCAAAACATAAGGAGACAAAACCCGATCACCATCAAATGCTATCTGCGGATTGGATTTCACGATCTCACCTGTTGCCAGCACCTGGTTGGTAATGGTTTCACCCCAGGCGGCATCTGCTTCCGCCTGCCGGCCACGTCCCAATGACCTGGCATAAACTGCTTCTGGTGGATTTTCCTTCTTTTCTGAAAGATAGACGACCAGGTTGTCGAACACAACGATCTTTCTTAGAGAGTGGACAAGATCATCAATCGCTTTCTTCCAATCTTCCTGCGCGATTGAATCGGTCATATTGCTGATCACATCAAGTGCATTATTTTCCATATTATTTGCTTTCACCACTCGCCCAGGTTACCAACAATGGGAATTTAAATGTGGATCCTTTTCCCAATTCTGATTTTACTTCAATCAAGGAACCGTGGGCTTCCAATATTGTTCGAACCAGCGCCAATCCCAGGCCTGTTCCACCATGAACACGCGTGGATGAACCATCCAACTGGTGGAACGCCTCAAATATCTCCTCAAAACGGTCTTCGGGTATACCAATACCATTATCGCTGACAGATACCATGATCAGAGATCCTGATTCGGCAGCAATTGAAAGGGTGATCTGACCGCCTTGTTCTGTAAATTTAATGGCGTTATCCAATAATTGATGCATGACCCAGGAGATCTTTTCCTCATCAGCCTGGACATTCGGCAAGTTGGGTTGGATGTGGATCCCCAAGTTAATATTTCGAGCCAGGGCTTTCGGATTTGTGAGATTGACAACATCCTGCGCTAATTTCCCTATATCCACCGGGTTAATTTTTAACGTCAGCTCTCCTTGTGAATTTTGTGAGAATAGTATCAGATCATCAATCAAATTTTCCAGCTTGTTGGATGCCTTTTGGCAGACCTGGAGCGCATTTTTCTGATCCCCAGTTAAAGGACCCAATGCTTCGATGGATATCATCTCCAGATAACCTTTGATATGGGTAAGAGGGGTTCTAAGTTCGTGGGATACATTTGCAACAAAGTTGGACTTTAAATGGTTGAGTTCAGCCAGCTTTCTTAATGCATTCTGAAGTTCGGATGTGCGCTCTTCAACACGCTGTTCCAAATAACGGTTTGCGTTTTCCAGGGCAGTCCGGAATTGAATGATCTGTTCCGTGATCGCCTGATCGAGATCAGCTTTTCTCAAAAAGCCTAATTCTATCAAGGCTTCCCCAAATAGAAAGTTCTGCCCTTGTAACGATTTTTCTTTCTGATACGCCAGGGCACGGTTTAATTCATCCATGCCAATAAGACCCTGGTCCAAAAGGTATTCACCTAAACGGGGTACAAGCATTTCAGGCGTCAACGCTTTTTGAGGCATCTAATTTCCTTGCTTTTCCCAAACCCATTCCCCTCCCACCATTGTGGCAGAAGGTTTGATTTGAAATAATTCCGAAGGATGGCACTCAAAAGGATCTTGCTCAAGAACAATCAGGTCCGCCAGGAACCCTTCATTGAGTTTCCCTGATCTATTTTCCATGCCAGCTGTGTAAGCGGGTCCCTGGGTAAAACCAAGCAACGCTTCTTCCAATGACAGGCGTTGTTTTGAATACCATCCAGAATCCCCGGGAGAACCATCTTTTCTTTGGCGAGTGACTGCAGCATGCAACCCCCAAAATGGATTGGGTGATTCTACAGGTGCATCAGACCCGAAAGCCAATCTCGCTCCACGTTCAAGCTGGGATTGCCAGGCATAGGCAAATTCAGATCGCACTCCCCAAGATCTGTCAGCCATAAGCATATCGGATGGTGCATGGATGGGCTGCATGGAAGCGATCAAATCCAGGTTTGCCAATCTTCCCATATCGGACGGGTGCAGGAGCTGCACATGTTCGATGCGATGACGTAAGGGAGCGTATCCTTTCTTTTTTTCATATTTGCGCAATCGTTCAAATCCATCTAAAATCTCATGATTTGCACGGTCACCGATGGCATGTACCGCCAGACTGATACCATTATCAACTGATTGGCAGCCGATTTCATAGATCTGCTCGTTATCCAGATTCAGAATGCCGTAGTTATTCGTATCATCCACATAGGGTTCCAACATTGCCGCAGTATGAGGACCAAGCGCTCCATCAGCGAACAGTTTTAGCGAGCCTATTCGCAGATGATCATCCCCAAAACCACTA
>JBDRQK010000390.1:0-11112 GCA_043826315.1 Chloroflexota bacterium | reverse complement strand
CTACTCGGTGTGTCGGATAGTTCGCTAAATAATCTGAAAGTGCCTTCCATTATCATAGCAGAAGACTTATCTCCATCAGATACAGCTCGCCTGGATCCTCAATTTACACTTGGTTTTTGCACATCATCTGGTGGATTGACGTCCCACAGCGCCATCCTGGCGCGTGCCATGGGTATCCCAGCAATTGTTGCCATGGGAGAAAATCTGCAGAAATACATCTTAACAGGAACACCTTTGGTATTGGATGGATGGCAGGGAAATTTGATTATAGATCCAGGAGAATCAACAATATTAAATTTTTATGAGTCTAAAGAACGACATGCTTTGAGACATGCTCAGATCAGCCAAGATGCCCAACAACCCGCTCAAACTGCTGATGGATATTTTGTTGAAGTCAGCGCTAATATTAGCAATGTTGAATCAGCGCGGCAGGCGATCGCTAATGGAACTGAAGGTATTGGTCTGCTGAGAACAGAATTTCTTTATCTTCACGATACCCGACCTCCCGAGGAGGAAACCCAGATTAAGATTTACAAGGAAATCTTTGAAATCATTGGTCAGAAGCCTATCATCATCCGTACTCTGGATATCGGGGGGGATAAGCCACCTTCTTACCTGACCTTTCCTATTGAAATGAATCCATTTCTGGGGTGGAGAGCAATCCGTGTCAGTCTGGATCAGCCGGATCTTTTTAAAACACAATTGCGTGCAATTTTACGTGCAGGGTTCGGATATGATGTACGTATCATGTTTCCCATGATCATTGATCTCGAAGAGATTCTTAGAGCTCGACAATTATTTGAACAAGCACAAGCTGAATTGAGAAACGAAAAATTGGACTTTAAAAGCAATATGCAAGTAGGTATCATGATCGAAACGCCAGCTGCTGCAATGATTGTAGATATTTTGGCTGATCATGTGGATTTCTTCAGCTTGGGCACAAATGATCTTACCCAATATACGCTCGCTGTAGATCGGGGGAACGCCCATATCGCCGATCGTTACCAACCTTTGCACCCTTCTGTACTCCGTTTGATCAAACAAAGTATCGAAATGGCACATGCCAAAGGCAAATGGGTCGGTATGTGTGGTGAGATGGCTGGCATGTTGGAAGCTATCCCTGTCTTGTTAGGATTGGGATTAGATGAGGTAAGTGTAAACCCACAAACAATTCCTGAGGTTAAATACCTAATCAGGCAATTAACCAAGGATCATACTCAAAGAATCAATGAGCATGTATTTGGTTTAAATAGTGTCATGGAAATTAAAACTTATTTGAATGAAAGGCTAAGAGAATTTATGTGATCTGAAATGGCTGTTGAAAAGGCACTATCCCATAAATTGAGAGGATCAATCCGCCAGAATTTATTTCTTTACATAATATGATCCTGATGAATATAGTGTGAGTTCAATCTACTCAGATGGGTCCAGGTTGCAATCGAGCTTTCATTTCCACAATAACATTATCTGTAGTTTCAAATAGTATTGTATGCATGCCAAACTCATGGGCTGCATTAATATTAGTTTCTTCATCATCAATAAAGAGGGTCTCCTCAGGTAACATTCCAAGTTGATCACAAATCATTTGGTATATGGCAATGTCAGGTTTTACCAATCCAACCTCATGGGAATATATGATGACATCTGTTAATTCCTGAAAATGGTAATTAGCATTTTCTTTTTTACGCGCACCAATGAAACTGTTGCTCAAGAGGGCAATCTTGTAACCTCGGCGCAATTGTTTAATAAAATCAATAAATTCAATATTGAGCTCACCGAGATAGACTTTCCAAAATTCGTTAATAAATTCAACACATAGATCATAGTCCATGCCTGTTACTGTACGTAATTCTTGAAACCACTCTTCTTCTGTGCAAGCACCAATCGTACCTCTTATTTTGATATTGTTTAGAAGCTTTGATAATTCACCCGACTTAAAAAGCAAGCGGTAACCCCACCTTTCAATCATATCCTCCATATATGGGTCGGATGTTACCTCCAATACTCCACCGATATCAAGAATGATGCTTTGGGCTACCGAGTGAATGCACCAAAATCGGTGGAAAGAGCGTAGAAATTAGAAAAGTAGACTTGAGGAAAAAAAGTAAAACAATCGGTGAGCCACCGCAAGGAGAGCACCGCATCCCCAGCCACGCCTGCCCCTCCCGCCAATTTACTGACCCTTGCGGAAAGGTGCAAGGGTCGGTGTGACGCACGGAAGCTAAAAAACTATCGATTGCTAACGTGTAATAAGTAAATATTCTGGCAACTGCCTTTGCATTGGTCTATCAGTATTACGCATGTGGTGAACTTTCACAAAGGTCTGGAAGAATCGCGATCAATTAACTGTGATAAAATTCCCTTATAAGGCGATGAGGCTCACCAAAACTGTCCACCGGACTGATAGCCTCTACTGAATAAGAACAAACTTTCAGTAGAGGCTTTTTTATTATGACAATCAACAAAGAACATTTTCTTGAAATAAAAATCGCACAGCCAGGACGTATTACAGGAAAGTATCAGGTATCTGATCTCGATACCCTGCGCCTCGATCAAATCATTTACCCCCAAAGCGAGCTGCCCTTTGATGTGGGCATTCTACCTGCCAGTCTCACGCCTCTTGATGAACCACTTACAGTCATAGTATTTGGCAGTCTCTCACACCCGCTTAATACCCTGATTGAAGCGCGATTGGTTGGCGCACTGGAACGGAGCGGGCACGGTTTCCCACTCCTGCTCGCCATCCCCGTTGCCGATGAGCGCTTGAGCCGTCTCGACCTTGACAGCTTGCCCGCCGATTGGCGCGCAGGGATCCTCGCCACACTGCAATCCGTTCGCCCTGGTAACTGGCAATGGCGGACCATCGCTGAAATCGAACCCGTCTTACACGAATGTGCACTACGTTATCGCCAGGCAAAGCAAAAAGACCGCCGCATCCCTGAACCAGCCTGGGTAACCACACACATCCGCCCACTTGCCGCCAGTTTTACAGAAGCAGAGCGTTACACCTCCGCCGAATACACCTTTCACGAACTACCGCGGCATTTTCAGCATTACGTCAGCAAGGCTCTCGCTTCTGATGAGCGCATCCTGTATGCTGCGAGACGACCTGTCATCTCGCGTGGCAAAAGAAACGGATTATTCAGACACGAAACCCTTCAAGCCGGGGTGCTCATTCTCACCAACCAGCGTCTTATCCATCTTGCTGAATTAATCCCTCCTGATAGTGCAAACATCCGTTATGGATTTCACATCCAAATTGGAGTACTGGAGCGTTTCAGAGGGGTGAGTCTCATAGCTATTGGCGATAATATTCTTCTCCGGACCGAATGGCGCAGTCGGTGTGGTGTAACCGTCATCGAATGGGAAATGCCTGCCTATTTCAGAGCTGCTTTGGATGAACTTGTCTCATTTTTAAAACCTTTTCGTGGAGATGACGCAAGAATGGCTGTCCTTGTATGCGCGAAACCTCTTGCGCCTCAAGTGGAAATGCAGCCTTTGCATGATCCAGCTGCCAACGACCCACAAGTCCTGATTCCGATAAATGTGACATTCCATCAATTCTTGGACAACGTCCTCGCCACCGATGAGCAGTGTGGCACATGGGCGCTAATCCCTGCCTGGCATGAACAAACCAAATCCCCGCGCGCCTTGGTTGTCACTCAGCGACGAATATTTCTCCTGCCCGATCTGACGCTAAACGTGCCATTGGCGAATATTAATACGCTCGAATACACCAGTTCCATCCTTGAATCATCCCTTGCGATTAATTACATTGAGAATGGTACAGCAATACAATACAAACTTTCCTTCCCATACCCTGCCCAGGGTGCATTCCAGGAATGTTTCGAGATGACTCGACGCTGCATGGCGGTGGTCCCGCTGGTATGAACCTGTTCTTCTACCCATCATGCTGCCATACCGCAGCCACTCGCGGATTAATTTCAGGCACTAACTTACTTTATAGAGTGCCAACCGAGCTTTATGTTGAGAGACTTTTGGAAATGGTAATTTCCGATGAGATGTTGCTAGTCAGCGCGATATCGGGAAAGGTTAACTCGCTCTACAAAGGTGATATCCAGGCTCCAATCGAGCGTTGTATAAGTAAATTCAAAGCGTATAAACATCTTCGATAGCTGGAAGAGGAAACCCATTAATGACATTCGATAGTATTCTTTTCGATAAAAACAGCCTCCAGAGAGAATCGACAGAGCAGCCTCCCTATTTCACCGACTTGAATCTGGATCAGGTGATAGACGCCATCAATTCCAGGAAGCAGGAATACAACCTGAAGTTGTACTTTTACACAACTCTGCGCGATGCTGAGACCATCAATTATCGTCATGAAGTATTTCAAGATATGGAAGCTGAATATCTGCTTGTCCACATCAAGGCGTTTGCCGAGAAATTGATCATAGTACGCCGTTATCTGGGGTTAGTAGAAAAACTAGACTTCAACTTCCATAAAAAAGGTTGGTTCCTTGAGGCAGCGTTAGTCTACTGCGAGGCAGTGTCCGAATTGGGGAGCAACTTGGACCAGGCGGAAATCACATCGCGAGGCTTCCTGGCATTCCGGGATTATTTGATGAATTATATTAACTCAGACGGGTTTCGATTATTACAAACGGAGGCACAGGAGGTTAAAACTGGCTTATCGAAGGTGAGATATTGTGTAATCATCCAGAACGGAAAGTTCAGTGTGCTGAATTATGAAGGAGAGACGGATTACAGCGTAGAGGTTGAGAAGACCTTTGAAAAATTCAAACAAGGCGCAGTTAAGAATTACCATCTTGAACTCAACAAAAGATCTGGAATGAACCACATCGAAGCGCAAATACTCGAGTTTGTCGCCCGACTGAATCCGGAGCGTTTTGCCGCTCTCGATCGCTTTTCCGAGGGTCATAGTCAGTTTTTAGATGAGACTATTTGTATTTTCGACCGGGAAATTCAATTCTATGTGTCCTATCTGGAATATATCACCGCCATCAAATCTCAGGGACTTGCTTTTTGTTACCCCCATGTCGGTGTCAGCCACGAAGTGTACGATTATGACGGATTCGATCTGGCATTGGCACATTCTTTGCTTTATTCCGGGAAACCAGTTATCTGTAATGATTTTTTTCTCAAAGATCCAGAGCGTATCATTGTTGTCACCGGTCCCAACCAGGGTGGTAAAACCACTTTTGCCCGCACTTTTGGACAGTTACATTATCTCGCCAGTATAGGCTGTCCCGTACCGGGCAGCAAATCACAGCTCTTTCTGTTCGATCAGATTCTTACGCACTTCGAGAAAGAGGAAGATATCCGAACCTTGCGAGGTAAATTACAGGATGATCTGGTGCGTATTCATGATATTCTCGATCAGGCTACTCCTGACAGCATTCTAATCCTGAATGAAATTTTCGCGTCCACAACCCTGAAAGATGCAGTTTACTTGAGCAAGGAAATCATGGCACGGGTGATGGAATTGGATTTGCTGTGTGTATGGGTGACGTTCCTTGATGAATTGGCAGAATTGAACGATAAAACGATCAGCATGGTCAGCACGGTCGTCCCCGAAAATCCAGCCTTACGGACTTTCAAGGTCATTCGCAAGGCTGCCGATGGGCTCGCCTTTGCGCTTTCCATTGCTGAAAAGTACCGCCTGACTTATGGTCAGCTTAAGGAGCGCATCAAACCATGAAGGTTTACCTGTTGCATCGAGATCGTGATTTTGACCTGAAACAAAATATACCGTCGAACGCACAAGCGCTGACGCAGGATCTGGAATTGAACACCCTATTCACTGCAATGGCATCAAAGGACAAATATCTGTTCAATGTTGCACAGCAAGCCGTATTGACCGGTTTGAGTGATCCGGATGCCATCCTATTTCGGCAGGACATTCTCAGGGATTGCCTGAAAAACCCCATGATTGTCCGGGAGATATACCACATCCCGATCGAGTCGATTGAAAAAAAACACGGGCATTGGATGGGCATTACCAGCAGATACCCGAGTAGCGTCTTGAACAGTGCGATCCAATTGTTGGAGATGTTCGTTGAATTGCTCAAAAAATTAAAGAAAATTGCCGACGAGCATGCAGTTGAATTCGAATCCGAAGGCTTCAAACGGTTCTTTGCGATGATCCAGCAGGAATTGAGCGAAGATTATTTTTCCGTCGTGGAAAATCATCTCAAAGAGTTGAAATTCCGTGGTGGTGTTTTGCTTAGTGCAGAGTTGGGAAAAGGAAATGAAGGTGAGAATTATATCCTGCGCAAATCCAACCATAACGGTAATAATTGGGTGAGGCGAATATTTGCTCGAAAATCGCCAGTCTATTCTTTTACACTTCATCCCCGGGATGATGCCGGGGCACGTGCAATCGGGGATTTGAGGGATGCCGGCATCAATCTGGTTGCCAACGCTGCTGCCCAATCTGCCGACCACATTGACAGTTTTCTCAATGCTCTTCGTCTTGATCTGGCATTCTACATAGGTTGTTTGAACCTTTATGACCAGGTGAGCCAACTGGGAGAACCGATATCCTTTCCTATTGTTGCAGAACCATCTGAACGCAGACATGCCTTTTCCGGGTTGTACGATATTTGTCTGGCACTGACCATGGAGAAGAAAGTCGTAGGCAATGATATCAACGCAGATGGCAGAGAGCTTGTTATCATCACCGGTGCCAACCAGGGTGGAAAATCCACCTTTCTTCGCAGCATCGGCCTTGCACAGTTGATGATGCAATGCGGCATGTTCGTCCCTGCGGAATCCTTCTCTGCCAATTTGTGTACTGGGCTTTTCACACACTACAAACGAGAAGAAGACGCATCCATGAGAAGCGGTAAACTTGATGAAGAGCTCAGCAGAATGAGCTTGATCGTGGATAATATAAACTCAAATTCCTTAATGCTGTTCAACGAATCCTTTTCTGCGACAAACGAAAGGGAAGGCTCAGAGATTGCCAGGCAGGTCACCAATGCATTATTAGATGGACACATCAAGATCTTTTTTGTAACACATCAATATGAATTGGCGCATGGGTTTTATAATTTGAAAATGAAGAATGCTTTTTTTATGCGAGCGGATAGGAAAACTGACGGAGAGCGGACATTTAAAGTGATCGAAGGAAGACCATTGCAAACCAGTTATGGCAAAGATTTATATCACAAGGTATTTGGAAAATTAACATGATCAAGAGATTCAATCAATTTCGGTATCTCATTTCAAACCGATTGAGAAAGGTGGTTTTACCAAAGGATATGGAAACATTCTTATTAATTTCAATAGGTGCGATTCTTGGAGCAAATTTAAGATA
Organism: Chloroflexota bacterium; assembly: GCA_043826315.1. Taxonomy (GTDB): domain Bacteria; phylum Chloroflexota; class Anaerolineae; order Anaerolineales; family Villigracilaceae; genus UBA12087. The sequence goes on along the minus strand of JBDRQK010000390.1, from coordinate 3,809 downwards.
TTGGGTTGGTGGCTGGGCGGCCAGTCGCCTTGGAACTACTTTCCCCTATGGCAACCTGATCATAAATTTAAGCGGGAGTTTCATCCTGGGTTTTTTTATGACCCTTGCTGTTGATCGCATCTTGCTGGATCCGCGCTGGCGTATTCTGGTCGCCATAGGCTTCTTAGGCTCCTATACTACATTTTCGTCGTATACTTTTGAGAGTATAAATCTAATTCTTGATAATCAATGGCTGCCCGGGTTCCTCAATCTTTTTGGAAGCGCTTTCTTGGGTGGGTTGGCAGTTTATTTAGGCATTATTTTAGCAAGAGCTATGTAATTGGAGGAGGTAATATGTCACCGGAAAAGTTAATGGAAAAGAAAGCTAAACGTCTTAGCATTTATATCGGTGAGAGCGACCAATGGCGTGGCAAAGCCCTCTATTTAGCCCTGGTTGAAACGCTCAGGGCTCAAGGAATGGCCGGCGCAACCGTATCGCGTGGCCTGGCTGGTTTTGGCGCACATTCTGTAGTACATACCGCCTCTATCTTGCGGCTTTCGCTTGATCTTCCGTTGATCATCAATGTTATTGATTCGCCAGAGAAGATCGATAATATCCTCAAGGTTATTGCCCCAATGGTGGGAGAGGGGTTAATGATCCTGGAAGATGTCGAGGTGGTTAAATATACGCATCGTTATTTAAATCCCCTTCCAGCAGATAAACTTGTATCAGAAGTAATGACTCGCAAGATCATCACGCTGATAGATACCATGCCAGTCGCAGAAGCCTGGGGAATAATGCTCAAGCATTTGCTGAAGGCTTTGCCTGTTTTGAACGCACGCGGGGATGTGGTCGGTGTGTTGACGGATGAAGATCTGGTTGAACGCGCCGGCATTCAACAACATCTTTCAGTGGCAGAACGGCTGGACGAAAAAATGCTTCAAAGTGAGTTGGCATCTCTGCGTGCCAGCTTGCTTAAAGTTGCGGATGTTATGACATCGCCAGCGATCACAATTTTAGGTAGCGAATCATTAGGCGCTGCCGCAGCGCGTATGGCAGAACATCGGATAAAACGCCTTCCTGTCCTTGACGAGAGTGGAAAATTAATCGGTGTACTTTCACGTGTGGACGTGTTGAAACAGGTCATCAGTAAAGACGCCAGGAAACGCAATGCCAAAGCGCCTTCAGGTGCAGTTTACATCCTCAGTGATATTATGCTCCCTGAAATTCCCACAATTCATGAGGATGCACAGCTTGCGGATGTGATTTCCCGCTTCTTGGAGGCTGGGTCTCGCCGACTGATTGTTATTGATGACGCGGGTCGCCCCTTGGGTTTGATTAGCGATGCTGATGCTGTTACACGTGTTCAACCTGCGGCGCAACGCGGAGTCATGCAGGCGTTACGAGGTAAGCTAAATTTCCCTGATGAAAAAGCAATAGCTGTGCGTTTAATGTCTGGCGGGGTCTTGAGTGCTTCACTTGACACCTCCTTGACTGAAGCAGCACACATGATGCTTTCTCAGAAACGCAAATGGATGGTGGTCGTAGACGAAAAGGGGAAAGCTGTTGGGCTCGTAGATCGCCAGGTCTTACTCAAAGCGCTTTCAGGCTACTAATCAATAAGCGTTGGTTCAAATACAATCGAGCCAGGGTTTCCATAATGGTTTTGATGTTTTCGTAGAACTGGTTATTCAGGTAGCGTTCCACGGAGCGCTGTTCCAGCCGCCATATCGGGCAGCCGGGTTCCCGGCATGCGTGGATCAGGTTGAAGGCGGTCGCGCTCGTCATCGGGGTGTCTCAAGGGCGATGATATGGCTGGTATCGTTCATCGAGACCAGCGTGTAATCGCCCCCTTCGGCTTCGATGACTTTGATTGCGCAGGGTTCCTGCCGGAGATACCAGACGCGGTCATTCCCAAGCCCTAAAATGTCGAGCAGGATGATGCGATTGATAACGGTGTGGCTGACGAGGACAATGGTTTGGTAGGCATGATGCTCAATCAAAATTGCTACTGTCCACAGGCGCGCTTTCGGTATAGCCATCGTTGATGGTTGTTTCTGCCCAATTTTCATCGCAATTAGCATCACAGAAATTGAGCAGGCTCCCATCGAACTCGTTGCCCCAGGGGTAGATCAAATTTTCTCTTCCTTTGGATGCGTACTCCCACTCCGCTTCGGTGGGTATGCGGCCACCTGCCCATTCGCAGTAATCGACGGCATCCTGCCACGATACACCCGTGACCGGTAGCCGGCTCCCATTATAGGCAGGATTTCCCGCTACACGTGATTCTCGACACTTTCCTTGCTCGACACACAAGACATATTGCGCATTGGATACTTCGGTCTGATCGATCCAATAGGCATCCAAAGTGATGGATCGTTGCGGGAATTCATCTGGTGTGGCATCGAGATCATCATCACTGCTACCCATCTGGAAATTACCTCCGGGAACAAAGAGCATCACCATCCCATCGCTGGAACGAGTATAACTTTCAAATAAACCATCGATTCCTGGGAGCGGTTTACTTTCATTCAACCAGATTTCGTTCGGCATCCCACCACCACTGCTGCTTGATATCAGACCATGGGTAACAAAAGCATCCAGGTCTCCGTCACCATCCAGGTCTCCCAACTGGACTCCTATACTGTATTCATTGCTCAGGCGCAAGCCGCTATCCGTGAACATTCCAGATCCATCATTGAGCCATATTTGATCTTCAGCAAGAGCATTTGTCACAAAGGCATCCAGATCACCATCCCCATCCAGGTCGCCCAGGGAAACCATATGGTTCAGCGAATTGGGCATGTCCTGCTCCACCAAATTGAACGTTCCAAATCCATCGTTAAACCAGGTTTGATTTATGCCGCCGGCAATCGCCATGAAAACATCCAGATCATGATCCCCATCTAGATCCCCAATATCCAATCCGTGGATGTGTAAGGATTTGGATGTCAGTTCCTGACCACTATCAGTGAAATTGCCGCTGCCATCATTCAGCCATAATCTGGCATGTTCGTCCCATCCGCCTGCCAGCGCATCCAGATCACCATCTCCATCGAAATCAGCCAAAGCGACATCATCAGTGATTGCTTCTCCCAATATCTGACCTGTATCAGAAAAGATACCAGAACCATCATTCAACCATACCGAATTGGCCTTACCTCGAGCAAAATAGGCATCTGGATCACCATCACCGTCAAGATCCCCCAATCTGGAACCCAAGCAATCTCCGTCGATTAGATTCTGCCCACTGTCTGTGAAGGTACCATCGCCATTATTAAGAAATAAGATGGCAGGTGCATCCCCCATATCTGTGATAAGAGCATCCAGGTCACTATCCCCATCAACATCGCCTAATTCAATACCGTTGCCAAAACCCAGGTCTTGTTCAAAAAGTGTGAATAGTCCCTGTCCATCGTTTAGCCAGACAGCATTGCCCGTATTGCTATATCTGTCATTCGCAACGAAGGCATCTAAATCGCCATCACCATCCAAATCTCCAAGGGAGACATCCCAGCTGCGAGCAGACCCCAGACGTTGGTTGCTGTTGATGAAGGATATCTCCACTCTAGTTGGTTCCAATGTCGATGTTGGCGGGAGGGTGTTTGATGGAGATAATGGCAAAGTTGCAGTTTGAGTTGTCTCAGTTATACCAGGACCGCATGAAGTTATTGATAGAAGAATGATAGGGATGATTGCTGTGTATCTATTCATTTTTCCTCCTGGAAAATTGAGGTGGCACATGCTGTATATAAGATTAAATCGGTTAACTTAAAAGATAGAATAGCATAAAGGAAAGGTCATTACAACAATATGACCTTGAATCTGC
>JBDRQK010000389.1:0-4467 GCA_043826315.1 Chloroflexota bacterium | reverse complement strand
TGTTTCAATCCCAAAACCCACGAAAAAGAGAGCGGAGAAATCCTTTCTGTGGATGACCTATTGAACTGGATTCTTTCCCTGGATGAGCGAATTGAAGGGATTACCATCAGCGGAGGAGAACCACTTCAACAACTCAAGCCGGTTTTAACCCTGTTGCAACGCATTAAATCCGAAACGACACTGACAACTTTTATGTTTAGCGGTTTCACCAAAAAAGAAATTCAGACCTTTCCCGAATGGAATGCGTTTTCCCAGGTTTTGGACATACTAATCTGTGGTCGATACGATATCGCCCTTAAATTGGGAAGCGGTATTGTCAGTTCATCCAATCAGGAAGTTCTTTTTCTAACCAGTGCCTATACACAATCCGATTTGGACAACATTCCCGATAATGAAATCATCATCCTGCCTGATGGTGAAATTGCCGTTAGTGGTGTTGGGGGGGTTCAACTGGTGTAAGGCGCTAACGCTCCCCCTATCCTCACTACATATTACCATTTTTTTACCACCCAAAAGCCTTTTATTCTGACCTGTTTATCCATATAATAAGTATTACCCCGTATTCATCAAGATACGGCAAAATAATTCGAACATTTTCGTCAGCGTAGTTCACATTCAGGGAGGAACATCAAAATGAGCAGGATGGCTCTGTAAATTCACTTCTGGTTATCGCACATCGCCACTCTTCACCACACTCATAACAGGTTTGCCATAACATCACATCGAATGGTGCAATTCAACCTTGCTAAACCAGAATTCCACTTAACAGCGGAAGGTTACCGCTGTATTTAACTTGCGAGGAGGGTCGCAAATGAGATCCAAATTTCGAACCATTGTTTCCATTATTGTAATATTGGGAATGTTGTTCCCTACATCTGTTTTTGCTGCCGAAAAGGCACATCTGGCCGACCCATCACCATCGGTTTTTATCAATGAGATTCATTACGACAATGTCAGCACAGATGCCGGCGAAGCTATTGAAATCGCCGGTCCTGCCGGAACCGACTTAAGCGGTTGGAGCCTGGTTTTGTATAATGGCGCAAACGGAGAAGAGTATGGAACCACCAGTCTATCCGGCATTCTTCCGGATCAAGAGAATGGGTATGGTACCCTCACCTTCACATATGGTGAGAATGGTATCCAGAATGGCGCACCAGATGGGGTTGCTTTGATAGATGCCTCATCCAATGTACTTATGTTCCTGAGTTACGAAGGCACATTTGATGCCATTGAAGGACCAGCCATAGGGTTAACCAGCACCGATATCGGTGTCAGTGAGGATGGGGATACACCTCTTGATTATTCCCTTCAACTCACCGGGAGTGGTACTGTCTACGGTGATTTCACCTGGGCAGCCGAACAATCAGATACCTTCAATGCCGTAAACACAGGACAAAGTTTCGTGGGTACGGTCAATGAACCCGTTGTACTCAACTGCGGAGGAACACTAACCCTAACCGAAGGTACCAGCGCTACGACAACCATTTCGGCCAGCGATCTGGATGGTATGGTCACGAATATTTCCATCAGTGCTGTAACCCCGGCAGCAGATATCACCCTGGGTGATTTAATTCCAGCAGGGAGTGCCGGTGAAACAGCCACGGCTGTCGTGAATGTCAGTGATACCGTGACCGCTGGCACGTATGTGGTCAGCTTGGTGGCAACGAATAACGATTCTGAGCCTCAAACTGCCACCTGTGACCTGACAGTGGAAGTGCAGACCGTCGTCAATCAACCTGTTGTGCTTGATTGTGGAGATACCCTGACCCTGAATGAAGGGGATAGCGCCTCAACTACGATTTCGGCCAGCGATATCGATGGCATCGTCACAGATATTGCCATCAGTTCCGTCCTCCCTGCGGGGGATATAAACCTCAGCGATCTGGTTCCGGCAACAAGTACAGGAGAGACAGCCACCGCAACGGTAAATGTCAGTGACACGGTTAGCGCAGGTAATTATGTGGTCAGCTTATTGGCAAGTAATAATGATGCCGAACCGCAAACAGCTACCTGTGAACTGACCGTCGAAGTACAAGCCGCCAATGAACCAGTGGTGGTTGATTGTGGTGAGACAGTCACCCTTTATGAAGGTGAATCTGCCAATACCATTATCAGCGCCAGTGATCTTGATGGCATTGTAACAGAGTTAAGCATCAGTGCTATCACCCCAACAGCCCCAATCACATTAGGTGATTTGGTGCCTGCAACAGCTATTGGTGAAAGTGCAACCGCCGTCCTCACCATGGATGCAGCAACCCCTGCAGGCACATACCTGGTTAGTATTTTGGCTGCAAACAATGACACGGAACCGCAAAGCGCTACCTGTGACCTCACCGTTGAGGTACTGGAAGTTGTCAGTTTGCCGGATGTACACATCAGTGAAATTCACTATGACAATGACGGCACAGATACCGGCGAAATGGTGGAAGTTTACGGTCCGGCAGGTACGGATTTAAGCGGATGGACCATTGTGCTATATAACGGCAATGGCGGAACCATGTATAACACGCTCTCACTGAGTGGTGTACTTGTTGACCAAAAAGATGGTCTGGGTACTGCAACAGTAGCAGCCCCTGGGTTACAGAACGGAGCACCAGATGGCCTTGCTCTGGTTGCCCCCGATAGTACGGTTGTGGAATTTCTTAGCTATGAGGGCAGCCTGACTGCCGCTGATGGACCTGCTGCAGGCATAACCAGCACGGATATTGGCGTTAGTGAGGGCTCCAGTACACTCGTTGGCGATTCCTTGCAGATCATTGCAGGGGAGTGGGTTGGTCCAATTGAAAACACCTTTGGTGAGATTAACCATTACCCCATTCCCGATCTGGTAATCAATGAAATTGATTATGATCAACCCAGCACCGATACCGCAGAATTCATTGAAATCTTTAATCCGGAGAGCACCCCGGCCAATCTATCCGGTTGGACACTGGAACTGGTCAATGGAAATGGTGCAGCAGTATACATTACCGTCACCCTGCCGGATGTAACATTGGCTGCCGGTGATTATTATGTGGTTTGTGCCAATAACGCCACTGTCGCCAATTGTGATCTGGATATTACCCCGGACACCAATCTGATTCAGAATGGTGCACCGGATGCTGTTGCCTTGTTATATGAAGGCGAAATCATGGATGTCGTCAGTTATGAAGGCGACACAGCCGCACCCTATGTGGAAGGCTCTGGCGATGGTCTGGTAGATACCGCAGCCGAAGGGCAAAGCATATCCCGTTGCCCGAATGGCACGGATACGGATCAAAACAATATAGACTTTATCCTGGCCGGCAGCAGCCCCGGAGAATCCAATATCTGTACAACACCGGAGGTCTGTGGTGATCCATACACAGCCATTTACTCCATCCAGGGGAGTGGAAATGCCAGCCCACTGGCAGGCACACAGGTTTCGGTTGAAGGAATTGTTACCGCCGATTTCCAATTGGATACTCAATTAAACGCATTTTATCTACAAGACCCCAGCGGCGATGGGGATCCATCAACCTCTGATGGCATATATGTGTATCATGGAGCTGCCTATGATGATGTCAATGTCGGCGATCATCTGCGCATTCACGGTACGGTTTCTGAATACAATGACAAAACCGAAATCTCTTATGTTGATCTGGTATTGACCTGTTCAACAGGAAATAGCGTAACGCCCACGCCTGTGAACCTGCCTGTAACAACGGTAGAGGATTTTGAGGCATATGAGGGCATGTTGGTTACCTTCCCGCAAACCCTGTACATTGCTGAGTATTTTGAATTCGACCGCTATGGAGAAATTGTACTGGCAACTGGCCGCCAATTTACACCTACCGGCATTTATGAACCTGGCTCATCGGAAACCACTCAACTGACCGAACAGAACCTGCTTAACCGCATCAAACTGGATGACGCACGAACCGTTCAGAATCCAGACCCGGCCATGCACCCCAATGGTTCAATCTTTGATCTCAGCAACCTTTTCCGGGGAGGAGATACACTGAACAATGTCACCGGCGTTCTGGATTACAATTATGGTGAATACAAAATTCAACTAACACTCGGCGCAGATTATAGCGCATCCAATCCGCGTACGTCTACTCCCGATGAAGTTGGTGGTAACTTAAAAGTAGCCAGCTTTAATGTGTTGAACTACTTCACCACCCTGGGTAGCCGAGGTGCTGATACAACCGAAGAGTTTGAACGCCAACGCGCAAAAATCATTGCTGCCATTTCAACAATCAATGCCGACGTGGTCGGTTTGATTGAAATAGAAAATAACACGGAAGCCATACAAGATCTGGTGAACGGCCTCAATGATGTCATGGGCTCCGGAACCTATACCTATATTGATACCGGACTCATTGGCTCAGATGAAATCAAAGTTGCCTTTATTTATAAAGCGGCAACCTTCAATCCGGTTGGCAGCTATGCCATTCTGGATTCATCAGTCGATGCCCGCTTCCTGGATACAAAAAACCGTCCAGC
>JBDRQK010000388.1:0-5835 GCA_043826315.1 Chloroflexota bacterium | reverse complement strand
GCCTTGTACCGCAAGTTGTTCAATAAACAAATCCCGGGAGCTCATTCTGCCCTGGTGGATACACAGGCTTGTGCGGCATGCTTCTTTGAGCTCAAACGCCTGCGGGTTATTGCTTAGGTTATCGGCGGGATATCCCCTTTCATGTAATCTGAGATGCAGCATTGGAATCCCTCCTTACCCTTTGCTTGACGGACGATTTCGGATCCAATTTCCCTGTTTTGCGTTCTTATATACTTGTCCGTTCATTTTTTCTGTTTCAGCGCTTGTATAGAGGCTAAAAAAGACGTTTTTCCAATGTATAATTACCCCAAGGTTGATCAATAATTGGCTTAACTGGATAGGCTTGTCAAATTTAATGAGCATTTATCCTGATTGAACCTAGGCGCACGAATTCTTAAAACCCTGGTTTGTCAATCTGCGAGACTCACCACCTGAAAATCATTCAAGCTATGCCTGAGAAGAAACGTAATCCTTTCAAACTGAGAGAGTTCCGCGGCATCCACCCGGATTTCATTGCTGCCCTTGAGACTCTACGCATTAAAAATGCCGACCAAATGCTTACCGCAGGTCGTACGCGGCAACAGCGCTCAACCCTGGCAAGAGATACTGGTATACCCGAAGATGCCATCTTAGAATTGGTGAAACTTTCAGACCTGGCGCGTCTGCCGGGCGTGAAGGGTATCCGGGCTCGGTTGTATTACGATGCTGGCGTGGACAGTGTTGAGGAGATGACCCATTGGGATCCAGAGGCTTTGCGAATCATGGTGACAAAGTTTGTGGAACAGACCGGCTTTGATGGTATTCCTCCTCTGCCGAAAGAAGTGAGTTCCACAATCGCAAATGCAAAAAAACTGCCTAAGATAATCGAGTACTGAGCTAAAAAATCAAGAGCACGTAATAACCAGCTCCACCTGACAGTTTCACTATGTACAATCCGTGTTGCGGCGCGGAACAACACAATGCTTGAAAAGCGAAAATCTGTGGAACAATATTTAGTGGGTTTTCCAATCCACCTTACCCTTTCGCTGCCATTCAGACGTGTGATCGGGATAAAGATGAGCTCGCAAGAACCTGTTTGATTTTATTGGGTTTCGATTCGGATAAGTTGTGAATGTAGTGTAGCCCTCGAAACAGCTTAAGCAGATCTCTTTTTCCGCCTGTCCAGCCACCAACCACCCAAGATAACAACGACTGACAGGAACACGATCAGGGGTACCATCAATGTGAATGAGAATTCCGGCAGATTTGAAAAATAACGAGTGGCATACCAGTAGGAAAATAGCACTATAAAGATCAGCTCAATTAAGATCATTCTGGGGAACCAGTGGTTTCGCGTTGAGCGGTAGAATTGCCAGCCCTTTGCAACCAACAGGGCTTGAAAGAACAGGAGGATCAGGCGGTAGCGGGGGTTATCCCATTGGTCTCCCCCGGCACGCAAAGAAGAAACAGCGATCCACAACCAGGTGGTAGCAAAAAGCCACAACCAGGCGGATTTCTGGTCTTCTTTTGATGATCTTAAAATAGGAATAAGGCTGAAAATCAGCAGGGGTAGCAGCATATACCAGCCCAGACTACGCAAGATTCCAATTATTTGCCATGTTAAATTGGATGAATCAAATAAGACCGCCGGCAAAACAGGTTGGAGCAGACCATAAGCAAATATGAAGGGAACTTTTAGCTGCCCGGGGAAAACGTATTTGAACAGATATTGAACCATACCGGAATCACGTTCCAACTGATAGACATCCCAATTTACAGACAGCCTGAACCAACCAGTCAGCGTTTCCAGCAATGAAGCATCCTGCAAAGTTCCCCGTGACAGGGAAACCCACAGTATCAGCACGCCAACCACAAGCACCCCGCCAACCATTGCAAAGCCCCACCCTGGAATCTTGAAATGTTTTTTTCTCAACCAGACCCAACCTGCCAGGACCATGATCACATACAAACACACCCCTGGAGAAAACAACAATAAACCGACCAACCCCAGTTCCAGCCAAACCCGACCTGCCCGGTCATGATTGATCTGCCATATTGCCAATCCCCAGAAAGCCAGGGTAATGAATGTCAGCAGGAAGGGCTCCCGCATCTGCGAACTACCCAACCACAGGCTTTCAGGATAAAGGGCAAAAAACCATGCAGCCAGCATTGCAAGCTTTTCATCCCATACAAGACGGACTGCCAACCAGAGAATCGCAACCCCCAACGCAGATATAATGGCAGCCATCAGAATAACCAACCATGGGCGATGGGCATCCGGACTCAAATAGCGGTACACCAAGGCACTCAATGCCTCCAACCCGCCATACTGATCAATGGCATAATCTTTATTGAAAGCATCCAGGATTTGGTGATTGGAACTTGCCAGCTCCCAGGATTGTACATCCCGTTTGTAGGCATCCGCTGAAGTGTAACCCGCGTTCTGAATCACCTCCTCATACCCGCTGACAGGCAGGATGAAAGACAGGCTCACGCCAATTCCCAGGCGCAGCCCAAAAGCCAGGAGCAGCAGAACTCCCAGCCAGCGCGCTGAACCCGCATAACGCCAGGTTACCACGAGCAGGACCAAACCCAGAATGGAAAGAATACCGAAAGCCAACCAGCTGCGCCACCAAATTCCCTGTCCATCCAGGATGGCAAGCAGCAAACCCAAACCGGATCCAGCCAATACGGACCCAAGCAGGTCTATCCTGGTTATCTTGTTCATAGAGGACCTTCCATAAATCCTGCCAATATCGATCGACATCTCGCATCCCACGTGAATTTTTCCACATCCCGGAGAGCCTGGATCGCCAGCAATTGTCCTGAGCTTGCGTCCGTTTGCAGCCTGCGCAGCGCCTTTTCCCAGGCTAACACATCTTCCGGCGGACAAAAGATGGCATTGCTCTCATTCAAAACCTCATGCAGCACTGGCAGGTCACTGCTAATAATGACCCGTCCGGCAGCCATATATTCAAATGTTTTCATCGGACTGCATACATCTGATGTATTCTCACCACCCGAGGTGGATAAATTGCGGCTGAAGGGGATTAGGAGGGCGTCAGCTACTGCCTGGTAGAGAGGCAGTTCACTATTTGGAATAAACCCGGTCAGGGTTACATTACGATACGCTAACACACTTATCCGCTTGCGCCAAGTGTTTACATCCTGCACAGTCCCACCGATCCATACAAAATGTACATCCGGCATACGCCCAGCCAGTTCAAGGATAAGCTCCATGCCACGCCCGGAATACAAATGACCTGTACACACAGCTGTCCATTCGGAAGGCAGGTTTAATCGTGAACGGGCTGTCTGCGCATCTGGCAGGTCAAGATATCGCTCCAGGTCGACACCACTGGGAGCAACTACAACCTGATTTTCAGGTAAAACAGGCCGGAATCCTTTTTCCAAAGCCAGCTTGAGAGTACGTGTAATGGGTACCAAACGCTTTCGCCCTGAAAGCATCAGGAAAAGGCGATACCACCAGGGACCAAAAGTACCGCCAGGTAGTTGGTGCATTTCCAGGATGACTGGGATCCTCAGCAGCAACCCAAGCACTGCGGGTGGCATGGCACGCGCGTAGATCGTATCCGCTCCAAGGCTGCGGGCCTTTAAAACTGCTTTCCAGGCAAAGTCATGCCGTTTCCAGAAGGACTGCATGTGTATGAATTGAAGCTCGAAAGGCGTTGTCAGCCCATAGTGAACAGAAAGTGAGTGCCAGTCTGGCTCACCTGTTTTTACAGCAGGAGAAAGCAGAGTAACTGTCTGTCCCTGGCGCGCTAAAGCCTGGCATACTTTCATGACCTGTATGCTATTAGCTTTGTTGGATGGGATTTCACCAGCTGATATATAAATAATTTTCATTCAAATACTCGCAAGAATTATTCAACCAGTGAATTGATTAAATCTTCCATAATTGTGGTCGAGTAATCGATCTTATTTAGTGGAAACACAACTGTTACTGCCTTCAAGCCCAGGGTCTGGACCAAATCATGAAGGTCAAACCTTATATCTTCTCGACACGATGGAAAAGCACCGCCCAAGTGACCAATGAAGTGCAAATCAACCAGCCTTTCAACAAGTTGATGATCAATTGTATGATAAGGGTCAATCCTGGTATGCCTGTGTTGTCAGATCTGCTATTCGCTTCCAATCATATTCTTCAATGACATATCGGCGCGCCTGGCTGCCAAGCCTGCTGCGCAAAGCCGGGTTTGTGGCTAATTTTATAATGGCTTCGGCCAAAGCCTGGATGCGCTCGGGTGGCAAGGTTAATGGTGCATTATAGTCTGATTCGGTCCGGTCGAACAATTTCACCAGCAGGCCGCGCTGCTGATCACCAAGCATTTCCTGGTAAGCTTCCAGGTTGCTGGCAACGATAGCCTTCTCCATGGACATGGCTTCCAGGCAAGCCAGGCTGGTAGATTCGGCGCTGGATGGAAAAACAACCAATTCCGCTTGCTGATAATAATCCGCCGTTTGGGTGTGGGGAACCAATCCAATGAAACGGAAATTCGACTCTACTCCCAGTTCTGCCACACGCTGATGGATGTAATCTTCCAGCTTTCCCTGCCCTGCCACCCAAAAACATGCCTGCGGCAAGGCTGCGATCACAGCCGGGGCAGCCTCCACCAGGTATTGAACACCATTTTTGGGCACCAGGCGGCGCATGGTCAGGATGACGAATTCCTGTGATACTGATTTTGGCAATGAAATATACCTGGAAGTATCCACGCCATTTGAAATAAGGACAATTCGCTCCGCAGGTACAAAACGCAAGGCAAGCAAGCGCATCTCCTCGCTGGTGGCAATGATCTTATGCGCATATCGCAGGGAAACCCTCCGAAAGAATTGCATCATGACGGAACTACCCACCGAAGAATCCAGGGTACCCAACCCGTGCAAGGTTACAACGGTGCGCTTGCCAAGCAGTTTTCCCAAGACAGTACCCAGCATGGACATAAAAAAGGTGTAATGACAATGCACCACATCCATCCTTCGAATGAAGCGCAATAACTGCGGCACAGCAAACGGTAGGCGCAACCAGGTGCTCCAACCCGAATACTGCAGCGCAGGGATGCGTGTGACCGGGATCTCTTCATGCTGCTGGTCGTTATCCGATAATGTGGCAGTACAAACCATTGGTGTTAACCCGATGGCTCTCAAAGCCCGGCTGAGCTCGAGCACATGGACCTCTGCGCCTCCGATGAAAGGCAGGTAGGTATCCACCAGCATACCAACTCTCAATGAGTCTACCATCAGGCAGGTTCCTCCAGTGGGGTGGGAAACAGGCTCTCCTGCCTGGTAAGCTCGGAATGGGTCTTGAGAACAACCAGGCTATTGCCCAGAAGACTGCCAATCGATAAGACCAGGGCACTCCCGATAAATCCAAACCTCGGCAGCAGTGTTACAAGGCCGACAATACTGACAATGGTGACCAGAAAATTCACCCGGGTGGCATAATCCGCCAGTCCCAGTGAAAGCAAAGCCGAACGTGCCCAATACAGGCTATTGCTGAAGACAATCCCAACCAGCATAATGACAAGTCCCGCGTAGGTAGGCAGGTAGGCAGCTGTATACAGGTATTGGATCATCGCTTTCCCAACCAATACAAGACCAAGAGCCACCAACACAGAATAAGCGCCAGCCAAGCGCGTGCCTGTGCGCATAAGATAACGGAAATCCATCCACTTCCTGCGGGCCACAGCCCGTGACATTTCCGGGTAGGTTGCCTGCGGCATGGGGGCGATCGGCAGCTGGATGTAGTTCGCCAGTGCCATAGCCAGTTTGTAATAACCAGCCTGAGTGGGTGATGAGAAATAGGACACCCATAAGATACCGCTATCCCTGCTG
>JBDRQK010000387.1:0-4721 GCA_043826315.1 Chloroflexota bacterium | reverse complement strand
AAAACCTCCCGGGTTTATCATTGACAGTATCGAATGGACTGGAATTTATGACGCCAGTCAATGGATCAGCGTGGAGACCGCCAGCCAGGCAAAGCGCAAGCCGAAGACCACCAGCGCCAACCCCGCCAGACCGGAAATGAGGCTCACCAGACTGGCATTCAGAATGCGTTTGCCCCAGTGCGTCAGGAGCGAGATGCTGGTATGCCAGGTCAGGATCCCGACCAGGATGCTGGAACCACCCAGCAGGGCACCCAGCCTGGAGGTATCCCCGGCAGTCGTACCCAGCAGCGAGCCAAACACGCCCAGCCACCAGACAATGGCAATCGGATTGGAAATATTGACCAGGTAACCAGCCAGGAGCGGATTCCTGGCAACCGGCTCAATAGGCTTGTCCAGGTCCACGCTCCGGAATGCTTCCCTGATGCTTTGAATGCCCAGATAGATCAGCACCAGTGCACCCAGTGACCAGATCAGGACCTTGACCAGCGGGATGTCGATCAACCGGGACAAACCGAAAAAGACCAGCAGCAGGTAGGTGGCATCCGCCAGGGTCACACCGAGACCGGTGACGAAAGCACGCAGAAAGCCATGCCGCAGACCATTCTGGATGACCGCCAGCCCGGATGGTCCGATGGGTGCAGCCAGCGAGATGCCCAGCAGGATATTACGCAGCAGGTCGGTCATGCGTTATCTTCGTTTGTGCTGGCTTCCAGCGTTTCAAGGTACAGGCTCTCCACTTTGGAACGCGCCCAGGGTGTACGCCGCAGGAACTTGAGGCTGGACTTGAGCGATGGGTCATTGATGAAACACTGGATGCGGATGCGCCCGGCCAGCCCGTCCCAGCCGAAATGCGCCACCAGGCGGGTGAGCATCCTCTCGAGCGTGATGCCGTGCAACGGGTTGTTTGCCTGCTGCTCACTCATCCAACCCGTCTCCTATTGAGATACCCCGGGCAGGGATCCTGGGGATCCATCTTGGTACACTTATTAGATACTGCTCAAAATCTGAACCGAAACGCTGCCTGAGTTGTGGCTCTTCGAAAACAACCAGGAAAGTATGCAGGGTAGCCCACAAACCTGTTGCATACAACAGCAGCCATCCCGAGCGAAAAAAGAGAGCTTCGCCCAGAAGTATCAGCACGGCTCCGACATACATCGGGTTGCGCACTAAGCGGTACAAACCATGAATGACCAGCCGCGTGGGCGGCTCAATGGGGATGGGTGTGCCCTGACCCTTGCGTACGAATGCAACCGAGACCCATACGACCATGCCCAGGCCGCAGGCTGCGACCAGGCTGGCGAAGATCTGCAGCAGGTTAATACCCGCTGGCAGCCGAAACGGTGAGGCCATTAATATGAAGTAAGGCACCAGGAAACAGAATCCCCCCACCACCACGATGGTGCCCAATGTTGTCTTGAAGGATCGCATGGCAATTGCTCCTTTGATTTTTTATGAATTGGTATGTTACCAAGTGTTACTGCTGATATTATGTCACAATTCTTGAAACATAAGGACGGTGCTTTCCGCTCTCATTCAAGCCTGCATCAGGCTTGCTTTGGGTAGTAATTTTACTCCAAGCCGAGCGCACCGAAAGTCCTGCCTGCTCTAAGCGGGAAGGTTTGGTAACTAATCAAGCCAGAATTATGAGAACTATCGGCGAAGTACCGACCCGCAGGGGTAAAGGGGATGGTGCAATACTTTAGACCCGGATTGGATATTAATAGGGTTCACGAAAATGCAACCTCAAGGATGTAAAACCAAATAAGTAATTATTCAGACTCCTGATAGCCTGTAGGTGTTAAGGTCAGGCTAATTACACCTCATCCCCTGCCTGGTCAGCCCTGTTTTAATCCAAAACGGTTTTCAAAACCCCATAACTGATGATCTCACTGATGGATTCCACGAACTTGATATTCTCGAGAGTATCACTGGCCAGGGAACCGCGCAGGATGATGGGGGTGAAATCAAGGTCCCTGGCGCCTCGATAAGTGGACAGAACACAATATTCAGCACAATAGCCGGTGATGATGACCGTGTCAACCTCGAGCTCATGCAGTTTACCCGCCAGGTCTGTCTTATTGAAAGCGTTCCCATAGGTTTTATGGATGGAAATATCCGAAGGAAGGATATTCAGCCCATCCGGGAGGTCAAACCCGGCTTCCCCGGGCATAAGTTTATGATTTTCATTCATGTGTTGGATGCAAACGATGGGGAGATCTTTGGCCCTGAATAGCTCGATGGCCTCATTAATATATTCGACTGCATCCTCCAGCGATCGTGCAGTATCAGGACTGTTCTTATAGAACTCTTTTTGAACATCAATTACGAATAACGCTGGTTTCATTTTATTTCTCCTTTCGTCAAGCCTTAGCTTCTGTAATGGTAGTAAAACCCTGCGAAGTCAGTGAATGCTTTTAGCTAGTCTCCGAGGGATTTAAAAGTGCCAGTATCAATGTCCTCCTTTTGCAGAAATTTGACTGCCAGTTTATAAGTTTGCAGAATACGTCGGTCAGACATATCCCATTGACTTAATTCGATCTTTACCAGCTCTTTGTGCTTCCGGCTGATGTCCCGCAATGCATTTCCAACAGATTTCCGTAAATATTCACTCTCGTCGCTGCGAAATTGGCTTAACAACTGAGTGGCAACATCCGGATGATCGCAAAAATACGGACGGTTTGTCCAAATCCTTAACCCTTCTGTAACTGCGCGCCGCACGTAGGGTGAGGAGTCTGCCAACCATTCAATGATAACCGGAAATGCCTGTTCGTAGCCAATATCAGAACAGTACCTGTCAAAGGCTTTTGCCAGAATCTCTTGCACACGCCAGTCAACATCCTGGCTGACATGCTGTTTTAAAAAATTGAGTGTTTCTTTCGATTCAGCTGCCAACCTTCCAAAAATGAAGGTCGCCAATGATCGAGCTTGGTAAATATCCAAAGAGAATAATTGATTGGCTATAGCAAGACTTTTTTTAACAGGCTCTCCTGCAAAAACTTCATCGGCTGCTTTCTGAATATCCAAGAAACCATGTTGAGTCTTCAGCACACGCTGAACAAGTCCATCGATTGTATTCATTTAAGGCAAAATTCTCATCATTTTTTTTAACAAGCCAACAATGCAGGCAAGGTGAGATCTCTGCAAAACGACCAGAATACGAGAACAACACCAGAGCTCATATTGATGCTGATGGCATATGCCAATCTCAACCCGCTGAATCCATACATCGAAAATGACAGGGGAAACGGAGCCGGGGGTCGCTCTATTATCTGTATTGTCTACATTCTTGAGAGAATCTCTGCTTTCTTGACCTCATAATCTTCTTGAGTGATGAGACCAGCGTTGAGCATCTCCTGGAGTTTTTTTAGTTTGGCTTCAGGTTGATCTTGTTCCAATGGCCCCCTGAGTTCAGGAACTGAGGCAGCCAGTTTCTTGTTGTACCGCTTTACAAACAAGTAACCACCGGGGAAAAGTGTCAACCAGAGCAGGAAAACCACAAACCCGGCGATGATCTGCATCGTGCTCTCTGCGATGTCCGCCGAGTTTCCACCTGTTGCATCTACAACCATGGCCACAACCAGGGGCAGGACAAACACTGCCAATGCACCCACTGCAAGCGGGAATGTGATCATGGTCAGGCATCCGCCCATCCTATCTTCTGCATAGAAACGCCCCAATCCTGGTAAAAGCAGGTTCAAGAAGCCGCCCAGCCATGGGTTCTTCTCCTTCATTTGAATACCTCCTTCCGATCTGAATACCTTGGGTGTGATGGATTCACCAGTTGAAATCAAACCCCAGTTCGCCTTCTCCTGAGAACACGAATGAATGAAAATGAACATCAACCTCAAAAACACCCTGTGTTTCTTCTTTCATCGATACATCGATGCGGTGATCTCCCACGATCTCGGCTGAAAGTGTCGTGAAATAGTAACCAGGCGGGGGAATATCCCGCAGAGGTACGTTGGGAGCTTCGTTTTGTTCCCAATGGATCCAGATCGCATAATAACCAGGCGGAACTGACTCAAACCGATATTGACCATTATTATCTGTGGGAATCCGCCCGAATTCATAATGGCACTGCTTGAGCATTTCGATATCGGATTCACTTTGTCCGACATTCATGTCCAGCCCATGATCATTGGCAACAGCACAGGACTCGTCGGTAAGATAATTGAGCTGGACCAATGCGCCTGCCACGGTCCCTGCCTTTCCAACCACCTGCCCACTGATAATTCCATTGCCTGAAGGTATGACAGGATCAAGGTCGGGTTGCGCCGGACCAGCACAACCCGCCATTATCAAGGTGAACACCAGGAAGATAACAATTGACCCGGGTGTCATTGGTGAAGAGAAACGCAGGGTAGAATTTTTACTCATGTGTGCTCTCCTTCATTTTATTCTGGATCCGTAACTCAACCAGGTGTTTGTCCATCGTTTAGCGGCATAATAGCCTTGGGTGTGATGGTCGAATCATCGAAATTATATGGAGGCATTAAGCGGCAAGTCTTCTATGCAATCCTAACTCATCCAGCCTGATGATTAATGTGGAAACATGATTTCTCCGACGAGAAATATGAACAGCAGCCCACCGATGGAGCAGGAGATATAGACCAGGAAGGCACGTTCCTTTTGTGTGAAGATCGCCAGCACACCCGTTATGAAGGCTGATACTCCAGCCAGCATGCCAGCCAGCATGGAGAGCGCCAGCGCAGGTCGACCAG
>JBDRQK010000386.1:0-4903 GCA_043826315.1 Chloroflexota bacterium | reverse complement strand
CCCTGGAGCAGGCGATCTGCAAGACCTGTCTTTCACAACTGGAGACCAACACGGCATACCGTTGTACGAGCACGTAGCCCACCTGGCGCAAGAATGGAATACAGCCGATAACATAGGCCTGGTGGTCGGGGCAACCCAACCCGAGGCTCTGTTGCGCGTACGCAAAGCTGCACCGGATGCATGGTTGCTGGTGCCTGGTGTAGGTGTGCAAGGGGCAGACCTGGAAACAGCCCTGAAATGTGGTTTGCGGGAAGATGGCAAAGGCATGCTGATCTCTGTTTCACGGAGCCTCTCCAGGGCTGAAGATGTGAGACGAGCTGCAGCGGAATTGCGGGATGACATGGTCGAGATCAAGAACAGGATGGATCATGACTGAAACAACCCTGGCTTTCCTGGCCGATAGTCTGCTTAAATCTGGTTGCATCAAATTTGGGGAGTTCAAACTCAAATCCGGTTTGATATCGCCCATCTATATTGACTTGAGAAGAGTCATCAGCCACCCCAAGCTTCTCAATCAAGTGGGGGCAGCCTACCTGCCAATCCTGAGGAATCTGCACTTCGAACGACTGGCTGGTCTGCCTTATGCTGCCATTCCAATCGCAACTGCCATCTCCCTGGCAGGTGGTTACCCAATGATCTACCCGCGAAAGGAGGTCAAACAATATGGAACAAAAGCCGAGATCGAGGGCGAATACCATGCGGGAGAAACAATCGTTATTATCGATGACCTGGCAACCACCGGGGGGAGCAAATTCGAAGCCATTGAAAAGCTAACCGCGGTCGGATTGAAGATTTTTGATGTCGTCGTGCTGGTGGACCGTCAATCGGGGGCGAAGGAAGCCCTTGCACTGGCAGGATATCACTTGCATGCTGTCCTGACTATTACGCAATTATTGGATACCTGGGAGAAAACACGGAAAGTTGATATATCCTTTCTTGATGCTACCCGGCTGTTCCTACAAAAGAAATCAGACTTGAAATAAACCAATAACCTGGTAACACCCAAGGAAATAAGTTGATCATTTCTTACCTGATTCAGTAATCTTTCCCCTAAAGTATGGGAGTCGTTGTGTTTAATTTACAAAGGCTTTCCCATTTGGCCAACCACAATTCCAAAGTGAGATGAAAGCTCACCTATTGCAAGAGACTACTTACATACCCGGGATGTATACCTGCCCTTCCAGCCTATCAGCTATTAAATATCCCAGACTGGTCGATATCTTTTCATAAGAACTGGTTATTTCATTTGCCAGGAGAGGTGGATATTCTTAGCAACCACCTTATATTAAAAACAGGAAAACCATCAACATTAATTTACAGGCTTTTTAATAACACACCAATCCCTTCCCTATCTGGAATTTTCACAGTTCCAGATCCATCAAAGATCATTCCATCAAATGGATCATTCGAGATCAAAGCGGGAGCATCCAGATCCAACCACTCCGCCAAACTGCCGAGGTGCGCCATGGCAGTTGTGCCTATGGATGTTTCGACCATGCAACCCAACATTACCTTCAACCCAAGTTCCCTGGATCTTTTTATCATTTTCAATGCAGGCGACAAACCACCCACTTTCATCAATTTAATATTTACACCTTTCACTCCAACTGAAGCCAGGTCTTCAATATTTTTTAATGTCTGAACTGATTCATCGGCAACGATCGGGATATCGGTTTGTGATTGAATTATCCCCATCCCCTTAATATCATCTTTGTACAAGGGCTGTTCGATCATTTCAAGGTTAAATCGCTCCAAATCCTGGATGTATCCCATGGCATTTTCCAGTGTCCAACCAGCATTCGCATCCAATCTTAATTGTACATCCGGTCGAACTGCACGAATGGCCTGTAAACGAACCATATCCAAGTCATCACTGCCAAGCTTGACTTTGATGATCGAATAATTTTTAGCCAGTAATGCTTTTTTTGCCATTTCTGAGGGCGTATCGATCGCGATCGTAAAAGAACTAATTTTAGGTTCAGGTTTGGAAAGACCCAATAATTTATATAGCGGTAAATTGTTGGCACGCGCAATGCGGTCATGAAAAGCGATGTCCAAAGCACAGCGCGCCGGGGCAGGTCCATCTGTACCCACCCAGGATGAGATTTTTTCAGGTTCTTCCGGAAAAGGAAGCGCTGATTCTGATGCATTTTCCCAGAACAATTCCATATCATCAGTGCTGACACCGTAATAAGGTGGGATCGTACCCTCCCCCCAGCCTTCATCATTTTTTAGCCTGATCCAGTAGGCAAGACGTTCTTCACTGGTGCCGTATGAGATCCGAAACGGATTTCGCAGTTTTAATGTGATCTTTTGCCATGTCAATTGAGGTTTCATATCCATTAAGTATCCGATATATTAAAACAGGAATTTAAATTGGCAAGCATGGAGAAACTCCTCACCAATTTGGAGAGGAGTCAAATGGCAAAATTTGATCACCTTAATTATTAAATTGTTCGGCGTGGTGACACGCCACAAAATGCCTGGGTGTTATTTCCCGATATTCCGGATCGATCTTAAAACATTCTTCAGTGGCTATAGGGCAGCGGGTATTAAAGTTGCACCCAGTGGGAGGATTTACCGGGCTGGGAATATCGCCTTCAAGGAAAATACGCTGACGGTTCCTGGCTTTATCCGGATCAGGGATGGGAACAGCAGACATGAGAGCCTGTGTATACGGGTGAAGCGGTTTCAAATATATTTCATTTCTGTCAGCGAGTTCCATTATCTTTCCAAGATACATTACAACCATCCGGTTGCTGATATGGCGGACCATGCTGAGGTCATGGGCGATGAAAAGATAAGTCAATCCAAGCCGGTCTTGAAGTTCTTCCAGCAAGTTCACTACTTGTGCCTGAATGGAAACATC
This sequence comes from Chloroflexota bacterium, assembly GCA_043826315.1. Taxonomy (GTDB): domain Bacteria; phylum Chloroflexota; class Anaerolineae; order Anaerolineales; family Villigracilaceae; genus UBA12087. The sequence goes on along the minus strand of JBDRQK010000386.1, from coordinate 2,034 downwards.
CAACGATGAAATAGGTTCATCACAAATGATCAGATCCGGGCTTAACGCCAAAGCGCGTGCGATGCCTATGCGTTGGCGTTGTCCGCCTGAGAATTCATGCGGGTATCGATTGACAAAGTCCGGGTTCAATCCGACGATCTTCAACAATTCCTGTACTTGATCCCGTTTTTCCTTCCTGGATGCTGATGTATGAACATCGAGAGGAGCGGAGATGATCGATCCAACGGTCATGCGAGGATTGAGTGAAGCATACGGATCCTGGAAGATCATTTGCATGCGCCGGCGCATGATGCGCATATCATTTTCCTGAAGTTCAGCCAGGTTAACCCCGGCAAAGATTATTTTTCCAGAAGTTGGCCGGTAAAGCTGCAGGATGGTTCGACCTACCGTAGTTTTCCCACAACCTGTTTCACCCACCAAACCAAGCGTTTCCCCTTTATAAATATCAAAGCTGATATCATCAACTGCTTTCACATCATTAATATGCCGATTAACAATAAGACCTTTATAAATTGGAAAATACTTCTTCAGGTTTTGAACCTGGACCAGGGTTGAAATCTCCGTTGTCATTGAGTACCTTTCCCTGCAATTTCCTGCCAGCGCCAACAGGCGACTGAATGTTTGTTACTATCTGCTTCCACAAGTTGTGGAACCTCAAGTCTGCATTGATCCACACGGTGAGTACAACGGATATAAAAAGGGCACCCCTTGGGTAAATCCACCAGGTCTGGGGGAAGACCAGGGATAGAGATCAGTTTCGTCCCCGGGGATTCGTCAATCACTGGCAAGGAGCCCAACAACCCCATTGTATAAGGATGCAGGGTCCTTTTATAGATATCCCTGACATTGCCCCGTTCAATGATGTAACCTGCATACATGACATTGATCGAATGCGCCAATTCTGCAACGATACCCAGATCATGGGTTATCCACATGACTGCCATGCCCAGTTCTTCCTGAAGTTTTACCACCAGGTTGATGATCTGAGCCTGGATGGTGACATCCAACGCCGTGGTGGGTTCATCTGCGATCAGAAGCTTGGGTTCACACGAGAGCGCCATGGCGATCATTGCTCTTTGACGCATGCCCCCAGAAAATTGATGGGGATAATTATCCAAGCGGGTCCTGGCTTCCGGAATTCCAACCAGGTTGAGGAGTTCCACTGACCGATCCCTGGCATCATTCTTGTTCATATTCTTGTGAAGCATTAATGCTTCGCAAATTTGGAAACCTACCGTGTATACCGGATTGAGAGATGACATGGGATCCTGGAATACCATGGCAATATCCCTGCCGCGGACCTGACGTATCTCATTTTCATCCAGCTTCAATAAATCACGTCCGTCGAACCAGATCTCCCCACTCTCAATTTCTCCGGGTGGGATCTGGATAAGGCGCATGATCGAGAGGGCATGGACGCTTTTTCCGCAACCACTTTCACCGACAACCCCCAGGACTTCTCCGGCATTCATGGAGTAAGTGACACCATTGACGGCTTTAACGATACCATCTTCTGTATGAAAACGGGTTTTTAGATTCTTGAGACTTAATAATGGTTCCATTCTGCTCCTCAGATGTTGCGTTTTAGGTTAAATTCGCATTTTTGGGTCTAATGCATCACGTAATCCATCACCCAAAAGGTTGAAGCCTAAAACGCTGAGCATAATAGCCAACCCCGGGAACAAAACCGCCCACCAGGCACCGCTGGAAAGATATTTATAACTATCTCCGAGCATTGCTCCCCACTCCGGTTCCGGGGGAATTGCACCCAGACCAAGAAAGCCCAGTGCAGCAGCCGAAAGGATCGCATTGGCCAGCCCCATTGTGGATTGAACAATGATCGGCGAGAGAATGTTCGGAACAATATGCTTGAAGAGAACTCTTCCATGTGATTCGCCAACAGCCTGGGCAGCAAGCACGTATTCTTTCTGGCTGACCGATAGAACGGCTGAGCGTGCCAGGCGGGCATATATAGGAATACCAACAACACCTATCGCGATCATGCCTTTCTCAAGACCAGGACCAAGAAATGCA
>JBDRQK010000385.1:0-3713 GCA_043826315.1 Chloroflexota bacterium | reverse complement strand
TTTCGACAAGGTTTTGGCCGATTGATAAGAACCCAATCAGATCGAGGGGTGGTTGTTATTATGGACAGACGTGTTTTGACAAAACAATATGGTCGATTCTTTGTAAATTCCCTCCCAAATTGCACAAAAGTTGAAGGTCCGGTAAAAGATCTACCCAATAAAGTATCAAAATGGTTGAATCAATAATAATTCTTACGTAATGAATTATATTTAGGTAAATTCATCCTTCCGAATTTTGTTTGTTTTCTTGATGAAAGAATAAGGTTTTCTGCTTTGCATAGAAAATGTGGAGACAGCACGAGATTGCATGAACATGGCTAAGCGTGTTCAAACTATATTTGTTTGATCTCTGGTAGAATCTCTTCGAAGATTCGATAATTTTTAATCTGATTCGAATCCCTGGATAATTAATATGATCCAAATATCCCCTTCCCGAAATATTGATGAAAATGAAATTTCTATCGAGTATTTTAAAGCATCGGGACCAGGAGGGCAAAATATTAATAAGGTGTCAACAGCTGTTCGCTTACGGATCCATATCCAATCGACTCCTTCACTTAGCTTCGAAGAGAAACAACGGTTAATCAGACTTGCAGGTAATCGCTTCACAGATGATGGATTTCTAATTATCGAGGCTAAGACTTATCGCACTCAGGAGAAAAACCGTCTCGATGCATTTCAAAGGTTAATACACATTTTTAAAGCCGCTATTATTATTCCGAAAACAAGAATAAAAACAAAACCAAGTCGTAAAGCTAAGGCTACACGAAAGCTTGAAAAGAAAAAGTGAGGAGAACTTAAAATAAATCGACGGTATATTCCCGATGATTGGTGATTTAGAGTCATATACTAAAATATATCTACCCTTTTCATTTCCGGGATTAATTCGCCAAGAGAGAGGCACCGGACATAGGTATTTATGTTCTATGATGTAATTTATTAATTTTTACAAAACAGATCTCCTTCTACAAATACTTTGAATTAATGTACTTTAGATAAATTAAATACATTTATCTAATTGTTACATAAGGATAGTAATTAGATTGTATAATTTAAAGAAATATTCTCGGAGGTCAAACTTGAGTAGATTAAAATGGGTTTTACTCACAGAAATTTATGGCCGTTTGAATGCTGAACTTGTTCAAAGTTTACTCAACGCTTATGAGATTGATGTAGAGCTCTTTCAAGAAGCAGCAGGCGGAAATTTTGCTTATCCAACCTATGTCGGCAAATTCGCAAAAGTTCAATTATTTGTTCCATATAATAAATTTAATGAAGCCAAGGATATATTTGATAATTTTCAAAACGGATCCATGGAAAACTCAGCTTCTTAGCACCACAAATATCTGTAATTGGAGGAAAATATGGAATTTGATTTCTCGGTTGAACAAAAAATGTGGCAAAAGAGCGTGCATGATTTTGTAGCCGCAGAAGTAAAACCTTTAGCGCACGAAATCGATGAAAGTGGGGAATTTAATTGGAAAGCAGTTAGAAAAATGGGGTCGCTTGGTTTGCTGGGTCTTTTTGTTTCTGAAGACAATGGAGGATCAAACGTAGATTCAATCAGTGCAGCGATTGCTTTCGAAGAAATTGGTTGGGGTTGTGGATCAACAGGATTGGCGATTGCAGCCCATAATGGTCTTGGTTGCGCTCCAATTGCCCAATTTGGCACTACAGAGCAGAAAAAAATGTTCTTAGAGCCAGTTGTAACAGGAAATGGACGCTTGGCAGCTTTGGCATTGACTGAACCAGGTGCAGGATCTGATCTTCAAGGCGGAATCTCCACCAAAGCCATAAAAAACGGAAATAATTGGGTCATAAATGGAGCAAAAATGTGGATAACCAATGCCAATGTTGCTGACTATATTATCACCCTTGTCCGCACTGATCCGAATGCAGGGAAGCATTCATTGAGTATGATCATTGTTCCAGCAGAAACACCTGGTTTGCAAATCCATCCTCCAGAAAAGAAAATGGGGCTCCATGGTTCTCAAACTTGCGCGATAACATATGAGAACGTTCAAGTACCAATAAACTATCTGCTTGGGGAAGAAGGGTTTGGCTTACCGCAGACATTAAATACTCTCGATGGTGGCCGAATTAGCATAGGAGCTTTATGTCTGGGTCTTGCCAGAGCAGCATTTGAAAGCGCTGTTGCATATTCAAAAGAACGAAAAGCATTTGGAAAACCTATTAGTGAAAAGCAAGCTTTACAATGGATGCTGGCTGATGCTGCTACAGAAATTGAAGCTGCCCAACTCCTTGTTTACAAGGCAGCCTGGTTAAAACAAGAGGGCAGATCTTTTAGTAAACAAGCAGCCATTGCAAAACTATTTGCTTCCGAAATGGCAGAAAGAGTCTCCAGAAATGCAATTCAAATTCATGGAGGCTATGGTTATTCTCGTGATTTTGATGTTGAAAGGATTTACAGGGATACTCGTCTAATGACAATCGGTGAGGGAACAAGCGAAATTCAAAGGCTTGTTATTGCCCGATTTGTGCTAAATAATAATTAATTTTCTTTCTGGTGAAGTGATTTATTTAGAAGTGTTATGGTTAAATACGGAAAAATTATTAATTATCTTAATAAGTGTCATTTCTTTACTTTAAACCAACTATTTCCTTTCACGTGTTTTAATTTTATTTCCTTCGAGTGATCAAGTAATAGTTTGATAATTGCATTGTCTGAAAGAAATTTAGATTTCATCAGGAGAACATTCTCAAACAATCTAATAAATTTTCCAGAAAAATGATCGTAATTCGGCTCAACGATCAGCAAATACCCTTCTGGCTTTAATACTCGCCAGGTATCTCTTATTACTTCTTGTTGATTTGTACAATGATGCAATGCGTCAACGATTAATACACGACCAAAAGAATCGCTTGGATAGGGCAATAATTCACCAAGCGCACATGTAGCAGAAAGTCCTTTTTCTTTAGCAATTCTTAGCATTCCAAAGGATACATCGATAATAATTAAATTCTTAACATTATCGATAAACGATCTTGAAACCCTTCCAGTTCCTCCACCTACATCAAGAAGGCTGCCCGTAATAGGTAACTCTGCCCATTTTATTAATTCTTCATCTTCTTTATATGAGATAATTCTGTCGTACCAAGGAGCGAGAATTGTGAAGTGATCTATGCCGGGCATAATATTTAATTACCTATTGAAATTAGATCTTTAATTTTATCGAAAGTTATCGGTCCAATTCCCGGAACTTTCTGAATTTCCTCGATCCTCATAAATGGGCCATTTTCCGAACGATAGTCAACTATATTTTTTGCAAATGTTGCACCAATCCCAGGTAGAGTTTCCAATTCAACTTCTGTTGCGCTATTAATATTAATAACATATATCTGGGAATTCTTGTTTCTGAGTAATGGCATGATATTTACATGACTGGAATCTATCAATAATGCAGCAAGGTTTATTGAATCTATATCTGCAGTAGAAAGAAATCCACCTGCAATTTCGATAGCATCTTTTATCCTGCTTCCTTGAGGCAGTTGATAGACTCCAGGGTTTACTACTTCTCCAGAAATGTAGACACTTATTAATTGATTTGGTAGTCTCGTAGCCAGGGTGACTGGCTTTCCACGAGGAGGACTTACTGTAATCCATAAAATACCACTCATCAAGAAACCTACTATTACACCTAGAGTTATCAATAACAATGATTGCTTGGTAGAAATATTGTTCATTCTTATTC
>JBDRQK010000384.1:0-16364 GCA_043826315.1 Chloroflexota bacterium | reverse complement strand
AAGCCCGGATTATAGGTTTCCATGGTGGGGATGAGGCTATGACGCAGACGGTTCCGAAAATAGGTTTGATCCAAATTTGTGAGATCTTCAACTGTATCGAGTTTATGGGTCTCACAGTAAGCCTCAATATCCTTGCGCCAGGTTCGCAACAAAGGGCGGATCAAACGAATCTCAGGATCAAATTCTGGCAGAAGAGTGACCGGGATCATACCTTTTAAACCGTTCAACCCAGCGCCACGCAAAAAGTGCATCAGCACGGTTTCCACCTGGTCATCGGCTTGGTGTGCAACTGCTATGACCATGGCACCCAGTTTGTGAGCCTGAGCAAACAAGAACCGGTACCGTAATTTTCGGGCAGCTTCTTCAAGGGAAAAACCGTTTTTACTGGCGAAAGCCTTGACATCCTGGCTGCCAGTGACAAAAGGCAAACCATAATGTTGAGCCATATGTTTGACATGCTCAGCTTCCTGGTCGGATTCTGGTCTGAGCAGGTGGTTGAAATGCGCCACGATGACAGGTCTTTTTGCCTTTACCAACACATCCAAAAGGCACAGGCTATCCGGACCGCCGGATACACCCACCAGGATGGGATCAAGGTTGAGACCTTTACATTCATGCTCCAAGAAAAATTCAAGTCTATCCAACATGTTCTCATTAAACCACAACCCCCGTAAAACGGGGGCATTGTTTGAAATTTCCTGGTCTTCTAATTTTAATTATCTGGCAATTCGTACAATTCCACCAGCACCCCCCCCGTAGATTCAGGGTGGACGAAGGCATATAATTTTCCAGCTTCTCCTGGGACTGCTCTTTCATTGATCAAACGCACCCCCAGGTTTTTGAGTTGTGACAGCATGGCCTCGATCCCTTCCACCTGGAGGCAGATATGGTGCATGCCAGGACCACGTTTCTGCAGGTATTTTGCAAGACCGGAATCGCCATCAATTGGCTGGACCAATTCAAGCTCAGCTTCCCCAACCGGTAGCAAAGCGATGCGCGCTTTTTCACCGGGAACATCTTTGATCTGATCCAACGACATACCCATTGCGTCCCGCCAGAATTCCAGCGACCTTTCAATATCTTCCACAACCACGGCTACATGATGAATTTTTTTAATATTTGACATATTTCTTCCATTTTCAAATTAGTTTTAACTCAGGCAATCATTCACCTTATTTTTGCTCGAATCCAACCTGCGAATTACCGCTTATTTGATCACAATAATGCTGCTATCCACCAACTGGTTAAATCTCAGCCAATCGGTGTCTGATTTAAAGAAGTGTTTCGGGAAAATCACCAGCAGCCCATCGCGGGTAACCAGGGTGGTTAACCCGATCGCCCTTCTGATGCGGCGGAAGCGGTTCCATGGTATCTCATTTTGCCCTTGTTTCAATGAATAAGTAATCCCTTTCCGGGTAACAATCCCACCCAATTCCGTCTGAACTGACGGGTTTACCCAAAGTTTTTGGGCAGCCAGGTAGGGTAACATGTATGCTCTTGCCACGAAACTTCCTGCGATCATGATGACAACAATATAACTGGCATTCCCTAATAGATCGCCGGAGTTAACCAAGCGTACAACAAGAACCCCCAATGCCACGACAACAAACACCAACATCAAGGGTTGCAGGAATCTCTGGTTGCGGCTTGGCTGATTTGCCAGGCGAACAGATCGAAAGAATAAATTCTTGTCGTACTTTCCGCGAAATTTGATCTCCATAAGATCCATCTGTTATTCAGGGACTTTCATGAAACCACAAAATCTCCACAGGACGCGCATCATGCCATGACCAACATCAGGTTTCAGAAATTGGTTCGGACAGGAACCTGGAATGACCTGAATCCCGTTCTCCTGGCACTTGGTGACCGCTTCCTGCGAAACACTGGTCATTTTTTCCACCAGACCAGGTCGTGTACCCATCATGCAGTGCATCCATACATGCTTAATACCCAGATCTACACATTCCTGCACGATTTGATCAGTGATCCTTGGGTTGGCCAGAATGAACACACCATCCGGTTTCTCGGGGAGGGATTTCAGATCAGGATAGCAGGCATCACCATCAAAAATTTCCAAGCGAGGATTAATTGCAAAAACCGTGTACCCTGAGCTTTTAAATTTTTGATAATTCAGGTTGCATCCAGTTTCGCGCTTGTCGGAAACACCCACAACAGCAATTTTTTTCAGCGCCAGAAATTCTTCCACGAGATCATCGATCTTTGACATATCAACTCCTTTAATATTAATAGCAACCTTACCACCCGCTGGCTACAAATATATCAGCAAGAAATGATTTTCTTTCTTCTTCTGTCATGGGCCGCGGGCGGGAATAATCCTCCAGCAAGGCGGTCAACAATTCTGTATTAATATATTTTCCATTATAAATCACATGACGATCGATAAACTCCCGGCGGGTACCAACCACAGGAAAGTCCATCTGATCGAAAAATAAATTTCCCAGGCCATAATGGATGAAACTCCCGTTATAGAATTCCATTGTTTGCGGAAGATGAGCCTGGCTGCCACTCACGATCAAAGCCCCAGCATCTGCCATCATGCGAAAATCAGCCATTTGCCCTGTTCCCGGGTATACACCATAACTTTCAAAATATTGAAATGTCATGATCGGTAAATAACCTTCCGAGCGCAGACGATCCACTTCAGCTTTCACCCAGCTCCACACACAGCGGGAGGCTCCGGGTTCTGTTTCGGTTGCCCAGGCGAATTCCGGTCCGGCTGGATTGCAACCGATGAAGGCGAGTTTGTTGCCATTATGTTCCAAAGTAATGGACTTGCGCGCATCTTCCAGGTTGAACCCCCCTCCAAAATAAGGCCAATTGCGCTGGTCATACAAAGCTATTGTGTACAAGGTTGCTTGCGAGCCCCAATCCTGGAAATGGTTACCGGTCAACTCGACGACATCGGTACCGATATAATCCAAGAGCTCAATATTCAATGGATTGCTGCAAAAGATCAAGGCGTAATTATTGATCTCCGGGTAAGGACAATCCAGCGAAAATGGGATCTCATTGCTGATATGGGTAATATCCGCATTCACCAACCAATCACGAATAGCTTCTCCCGGATAGGTACGCCCATTAAGTTCCATCTTCAATGCTGTGTAACGCACCAGGGCAGTAACCCCAGTCATGACGAGAGTGGTCAACTTATCCGGATCGCGATTTGTCTCAGGCAAGTTGAAACCGAACTGATCGACTCTTTCTCCTGAAAAACCAAACCTGATCTTCAAAGGATAGACTGAAAGATCAAAATCCTTGCAGATTGGGGATTGCCCATTAATACTGATAACCTTCCAACGCGGTTCAATATCTTCAAAGGGAATAATGGCGAAGGAGGGTTGTTTACCCCAGGCGGATTCCAACAATTGATCTTTAGGGCCAATATTGAGTAGAAAGGCAGGATTTGGATATCCCAGGATAGCAATCATGGCTGCCATCGTTGATTCTTCCATCCAGACTGGAGTGTAAAGCAATGAGCTGGCATCCTCACCAGACCAAGCCTGCATAAGATCATTCATGCTGATACCATCTGTGATTGTTGGGAATGGTGCTACAAGAGAATAGATCCAAGTAGAGCCACCAGCTTCAATATCCTCCTGGTTAAGGTCAACATCCAATCGAATGGTGGCCTGTTCGGAGCTGGATACAATTTTGACACCATTTGAAATCGCGGCTTGCACCAAAAAAGATGGAACTGCGGGAGAGATCCATAAAGATTGAAGTTGGAGAAGTGAATTTAAGTCAGCAGAGGCAGTCACCTGAGGAGAATTCCCGGAGGTGCCTTCATTTTCCTTATTAGTGGACGGAATTATTTCCTTCCAAAATGAGCAAGCAGTTATAAGGAAAAAAACTATATTTAAAATAACGAATTTTCTCATCCGGTACCCGTTTAATTAAAATCCTTCGGCTAAATACTCACCCCAGACACTCCGCAATGCATTACAGATCTCCCCTAAGCTGAGATCGTGCTCAACACATTCTATCAAGACAGGCATCAAATTATCTTCCCCTCTTGCCATATCTTTAAGTTTTTCGACCAATTGCCTGGATGCTACAAGATCACGCTTTTCCCGCAAAGATCTTAACCTGGCTTTCTGCGTCATCTCGATATTCGGGTCAGCTTTTAAGCGTTCAAGGTTCATTTCCTCCTGCACCTGGAACTGGTTGACACCCACCACGATCTGATCTTTAGTTTCAATTGCCTTTTGGGTCGTATAAGCTGCTTTCTGAATCTCATTCTGCATAAAGCCCTGCTCAATAGCAGCAAGAGAACCACCCATCCGGTCAATTCGGTCAATATAGGCTAGAGCTTGTTTCTCAATCTCATCCGTCAGATACTCCACCAGGTAAGAACCTGCCAACGGATCGATTGAATCAGCAACTCCCGATTCATAAGCTATGATCTGCTGGGTACGCAACGCCACACGCACCGATTTCTCAGTTGGAAGCCAAAGAGCTTCATCCATGCTGTTGGTGTGCAGGGATTGAGTCCCTCCAAACACAGCCGCAAGAGCCTGCAACGTGACCCGCGCCACATTATTCTCCGGTTGTTGAGCGGTTAATGTAGAGCCTGCTGTCTGGGTATGAAAACGTAACTGCAAGCTGGCAGGTTTTTGAGCTTTAAAACGAGTCTGCATGATATTAGCCCAAATACGACGTGCTGCCCGGAATTTCGCGACTTCCTCAAGCAGATTGTTATGTGCATTGAAGAAGAAAGACAACTGTGGAGCAAAGTCATCCACCAGCAAACCAGTAGCAATGGCTGCTTCCACATAAGTGATGGCATTCGCCAGGGTAAATGCTACTTCCTGTACAGCCGTGGAACCTGCCTCACGGATATGATATCCGGATATGGAGATGGTATTCCAGCCCGGGATATTTTTTGCACAATATTCAAAAACATCCGTAATCAGGCGTAACGATGGTACTGGAGGAAATATATAGGTCCCCCGGGCGATATATTCCTTTAAAATATCATTCTGGATTGTGCCTCGCAGGTCGCGCATTTCCACGCCCTGCCGACGGGCGACTACAATGTACATCGCCAGGAGGATTGCGGCAGGTGCATTGATGGTCATGGAGGTTGAGACCTTCCCAAGTGGGATTTGATCAAACAATTGGGACATGTCTTCAATGGAAGATATTGAAACACCTACTTTGCCGACTTCACCCTCAGCAATCGGGTCATCTGCATCGTAACCGATCTGTGTTGGAAGGTCGAAAGCAACCGAAAGACCTGTCTGCCCTTGCTCCAACAGATAGCGGTAGCGGATATTGGAAGCCTGTGCACTGGAATAACCAGCATATTGGCGCATGGTCCACAGACGTCCACGGTACATGCTCGGCTGGACTCCGCGTGTATATGGATATTCTCCCGGAAAGCCGATCTTTTCAAGATAACTGGTATCGATACCGGTAGGTAGCACCAGTTCAGGGATTTCGATCTCCGAGGAGGTTTCAAACCTGAACTTTCGCTCTGGGAACCTGGCTATAGTTTTTTTATAAACTTTTTCTTTCCAATGGGTATATTCTTCCTGAATTGACATGCAACTCCTTGATGGTCTTCTTAAGGTTCTTGAGAGTTTAAGTAAGTATACAAATATTATGGACAGGTGTATAGCCCTGAGAACAGGTTGATCAGCAGCCCTGCCATTTTTACTACTTATCTACCAATCCTTCGTAAATAATTGATAAGGCATCTCTACTTAATTCTTTAAAGAAAAGTGATTGCCTTCTATAACCCCTGTTTCTTTACGAACTATTTAAATCACCTTAAAATTGAATTTGCGCCAACGAAAATATAATGCTAAACTATAAACGATTTACACAATTCACAAGGATCACATTGTTTTATGATCAACGTCATCAGTTCAAATTGATCCGACCATCGATAAAATTTTTTGGAGGTTTTCATGAAACCAATCACATGGATGTATGTAGGGGCAGTTGTCTTATTCCTGATGGCTGCCTGCAGCTTAGGCTTGGGAGCATTTATTTTTCTCGGTTCTTTAGGTGGGGCAAGTGTGGGATCTCTTCATATCGTATTGGCGGTGCTTGGCATTCTGGTTGGAGCGGTTGGGATCGCTTTGATCTTTGCAGCCGTGCGAAAAACCAAAGCTGCTGCCACAACTCAAAATGTCACTCTTAATGTGGACCTGCCTGCAGATGTGAACGTAGAGAAAATGAAATGTCAATCCTGTGGTGGTGTTTTGACTGCAAATGATATTACCATGGTCAATGGTGCACCGATGGTCACCTGCCCATTTTGCGAAACTGTATATCAACTGAGTGAAGAACCCAAGTGGTGAGCTGTTCAGATCATTGAAGAGGAGATAGGCTATGAAACGACGTACCTTAATGTTTTTAATTACATTTCTGTTGGTTTTCGGACTGACAACCAATGTATCAGCACAAGACTACTCCTTTTTGCTTCCCAATGAAATTGTGCATGTATTTTGGAACGACGATGGGACCATGAGCCTGGATTACACATTGACCTTCCAAAATGACCCTGGCGCTCATGTCATTGATTTCGTAGATCTGGGTCTGCCATATGGAAGTTATGATTATGGCAGCATCACGGCTGATATCGGGGGAAACTCATTGAACATATCCAGTGATTTTCAGGGAGATGGTCCTTATGGTGTGGCTATTGATATGGGTTCATACGCCATCCAACCCGGTCAAAGTGGTACTGTTCATGTCTCCGTTGGACGCATAACTAATGTATTCTTCCCCGACAGTGAAGACAACACCCTTACCAGCGGTAATTTTTTTCCAGCATACTGGACAACTGCACATGGGGAAACCAATCTGACGGTCACGTTCCACCTGCCTCCCGGTGTGCAGCCTGACGAGCCACGCTACCATACTCCCGGTGGAAGCTGGCCGGGGGATCCTTCTCCGGTTTCCACACATGATGATCAGGGACGTATAACTTACACCTGGCAATCTACCAATGCCAACGGCTATACGCAATATGAATTTGGGTTGTCCGTGCCTCGTACTTACATCCCTGCCAGTGCCATTTATTCTCCCTCCATCTGGGAAACACTCGGCATCAGCCCTGATGACCTGGCTGGTTTTGGGGTGTGCGGATGTTTTGCCCTGTTCTTTTTTGGGGCTCCCATACTCGCCATTATAAATGAACGCAAGCGCAAATTGAAATACCTGCCCCCCAAGATCTCCATAGAAGGGCATGGTATCAAGCGAGGTTTGACTGCCGTGGAAGCTGCCATCCTGATGGAACAACCTCTCGACAAGGTTATGACCATGATCCTGTTCGGAGTGATCAAAAAAGGTGCCGCCACTGTTGTAACACGTGATCCCCTTAAACTTGCACTTACACAACCCGCACCGGAAGGTCTGCACGGTTATGAAACTGATTTTCTATTAGCTTTCAGTGAGGCCAACAAATTACCCAAGAAGGGTTTGCAGGATTTGACAATAAATATTATTAAGTCAGTCGGCGACAAGATGAAGGGGTTCAGTAGAAAAGAGAGTATTGAATATTATAAAAGTATCATGGAACGCGCCTGGCTGCAGATCGAAGCAGCCGGAACACCTGAAGTAAAAAGTGAAATGTATGAAGAATCCCTGGAATGGACCATGCTGGACAAAGACTACGATGATCGCACCAAACGGGTTTTTTCCGGACCGGTATTTGTGCCCATGTGGTGGGGGCGTTATGATCCTTCTTACCGCCCATCTACTGCTCTGCCCAAAACTACCAGTGGTGTACCAGCCTCCTTCCCGACTGGGCGGTCAACCACCAGTGTTCCCGGCTCAGCCTTTGCTGCTTCTGTAATCACTGGCGTCCAAAATTTCTCCAGCAAGGTGCTCGGCAACGTGAATACCTTTACATCGGGTGTTACTAATAAAACCAACCCGGTACCAAAATCCAGTTCGAGTGGATCCTATAAAGGCGGTGGAGGCAGAAGCGGTGGAAGCAGTTGTGCTTGTGCATGTGCCTGTGCGGGTTGCGCCTGTGCCTGTGCCGGTGGTGGAAGGTAGATCGAATTGTTATATATTTCATTGGTAATTGCTCGTTCGATTTTGGGTGTTGTATGAGTTTAATGGATAAACTTCGCAAATCCAAACCCCCATCCAATGGATCTTTTACATCCGGTGTACAGCACTACCTTATTGAAAACGGAGGTGAGAAATCGCGACTGCACCTTCGCCTGGACGAGGATGGTCATGGTACTTTGATTGTGAACGCCAGCCGCATACTGCATCTCAATCCCAGTGCAGCCTGGATGGCTTACTTGTATCTGGAAAAAACATCTCCCACAGATGCAGTAAACCTAATTAAGAATCGTTTTCGCGTGGCTTCCAAACAGGCACGGCAGGATTATAAGAGCATCCAGATCCAGCTTGAGGATCTGATTCGTCCGGATGGAGCATGTCCGATCCATGAAATGGATCTCGATACAATAGCTCCCTTCAGCGCACGGCCAAGTGCACCTTACCGCATGGACCTGGCGCTCACCTATCGTTGTAATAATAACTGCACCCACTGTTACAATCTCGAGCACCCCGGCGCAGCCATATCATCAAATGGGAGAACAGAACTCAGCACACAGTCCTGGAAACGGGTGCTGGACAAGTTATGGGATTTGGGTATCCCGCATATCATCTTCACCGGGGGTGAACCCACCTTGCGTACTGATTTGCCCGAACTGATCACCTACGCCGAAGCGAAGGGACAGATCACCGGACTGAACACCAACGCCCGTCGCCTGGCAGATGCAAATTATGTTGCTACACTAGTTCAGGCCGGGTTGGACCATGTCCAGATCACTTTGGAATCAAACCAGGAAAAAATCCACGATCAGATGGTGGATTCCAAAGGAGCTTTTCAACAAACCGTCAAAGGAATACAGAATGTCCTGGCAACCCGATTATTCGTGATGACCAATACCACCATGCTGCAAGATAATAAGGACAGCATTCCAGGGACTTTGGATTTTCTGGCCAGCCTGGGAGTTCCAACCGTTGGATTGAATGCCTTAATCCACTCGGGGAGAGGCGCAACTATCGGCAGTGGTCTACCAGAAGAGGATCTACCTCCCCTGCTGGAAATGGCTACCCGTAAAACACAACAAAATGGGCAACGCCTGATCTGGTACACACCTACCCAATATTGCAATTTCGATCCCACACAAATGAATCTTGGTATCAAGGGTTGTACAGCCGCCTTGTACAACATGTGCATTGAACCAGATGGAGCGGTATTACCCTGCCAATCTTATTATCACCCACTTGGAAATATCCTATCAACCAAATGGGATTCGATCTGGAATCATGAGCTGTCCGTACGGCTGCGAGAACGACAGGGATTGCCTGAGAAGTGCATCGGTTGCGGTTTGCTATCCGAGTGCGGCGGAGGTTGTCCGCTCCAATTTGAAACGGCTGAAATCCCTGCCCTTCTGAGAGTACCTGTTATCGATTGAATAATAAATAATAACAACGGAGTATTCAATGAAATATATAGAAAATGCCTGGGTAAAGACTTTTCCGGGTGCCATCACGATCACAGATACACAGGGCATCATCCTGGATATGAATGATCAATCCGCCAAAGACTTTGAAAAAGATGGCGGGAGGAAACTTATCGGAACAAACATGCTGGCTTGCCACCCCGGCGAATCCAGGCTCAAGGTGGAGAAAATGCTGACAACACATGAAACCAATGTATACACTATCGAAAAGAAGGGCAAGAAAAAGATCATCTACCAGACTCCCTGGTTCAAAGATGGCGTTTATGCCGGCTTTCTTGAAATGGCGCTGGAAATACCCTTCAAAATGGAACATTTTTTACGTGATTAGCTGATCGATATGTTCTCTTCAACTGAAATTATTACGTCTTCTTATGAAGTAAAGGAGCCCCCATGTCATCCGTGATCAACTTTATTCGTGAGCGTTTCACTTCCGCAAAACCACTGCCAGCTGGCACATATACCTTCCAATCCAGTCCAGATGAACCTGCCTACCGATTGCATTTACGTATGCAACCGGAAGGTTCTGGAATATTGATCGTTAATGCAACCACGGTGCTTCATCTCAATCCAACAGCTACGGAATACGCCTATCATATGATCAAAGAAACCATCCCGGATGATGTCGCCCGGGTAGTGGCATCCCGCTACAACATCAATAGAAACATAGCTCTCCAGGATTACATTGATTTCCGCGAGCGCATCCAGACAATGATCCACACTCCCGATCTTGACCCTGTCAGTTATCTCGATTTTGAAAGGGTATCTCCGCACTCACAAAACCTGACTGCACCTTTACGGCTGGACTGTGCATTGACCTACCGATTGCCGACCGGTGCAGATGCTTCTCTTGTTCCAACCAAACGCGTGGATCGTGAACTTACTACTGAGGAGTGGAAAACCATCCTGGATAAAGCCTGGCAGGCTGGCATCCCGCATGTCACTCTGACCGGTGGCGAGCCAACTTTACGTTCCGATCTAGCCGAGATCATTGCCCATGCCGAAAAGAACGGGCAGGTCTGTGGTCTGCTTAGTGATGGATTGAAGTTGGCAAACAAGGATTACCTGCAGATTCTTCTTCAGACCGGACTGGATCACTTGCTATTCATTCTGCAACCGGACAATAAGGACTCCTGGAAAGCGCTTGAAACCATTATGCCAGAAGATCTTTTCACAACGGTCCATCTGACTCTTACCCAAAGCAACGCTGCGCAGGCAGAAGAAACCTTGAATAAACTTGCCAAACTGGGTGTCACCAGTTTTTCTCTGAGTATTGCAAATGCTGATTTAAAAGAGATGTTCGAAAACCTGCGAAACCTGGCTGCCAGTCTGGAAATGACATTACGCTGGGATCTACCAGTGCCGTATTCCCTGGATAACCCGGTTGCCTTTGAGACAAAGGAGGACGACATCCCTTCCGGGGCTGGTAAGGTTTGGCTTTATGTTGAACCGGACGGTGATGTTCTCCCTGCGCAAGGCATGGCAGATCAGATCCTGGGGAATTTCTTGAAAAATCCATTTAACGAGATCTATCACTGAATAAATTAATTCTTGCATTACGCAAACTCCCGAAGGTTTATCCAGATTCTAAATTTATTAGGACGAGCCTTCGGGATAGTTTTTTAGAAAATAATTCCCGCAATTTATATTAACCAGACAACAATCAGCATCAGGAGTTTTCATGAATGACCCCATCCAGATCGCCATACAACGTTTTAAACAGGGTTACTCTTGCTCACAGTCTCTTCTATATGCATTTGCCAGGGAATTTGGGATGGATGAAGATATCACCATTAAAATAGCAGCCCCGTTCGGTGGTGGGATCGCCCGGCAAGGTGAAACCTGTGGCGCAGTGACAAGTGCATTAATGGTCTTGGGGTTAAAATTCGGACCTGAAACTGGCGAAAGCAATGAAACCATCTACAAGGTCTCACAGGAATTTATACGACTTTTTCAAGAGAAGCACAGCTCCATCCAATGTAAACAACTGATAAAATTTGATATCAACCAACCAGAAGAATTGCTGGCTGCCCGGGAAGCCAGAGTTTTCAAGAATGTCTGTCCGGAGTTGGTAAAATCAGCTGCTGAGATCGTGAATAGCATGTTAAATTCAACACTTTGATCGAACAAATGCAATTATAAGGAGAAAATATTTATTATGAAAAGCGGTGACCGCCCGATCCCAGGCTCCTATTGGGTTTTACCCGGGAAATTCCTGGCAGGTGAATATCCGGGAGCTTTCGATAGCAATGTGACCCGTAGTAATATGACCGCATTTTTGAATGCCGGTTTTGACACATTCATCAACCTAACAGGCGAAAACGAACTTCCTGATTACGCATCCATCCTGAACGAAGAATCAAAATATTTTGAGCACCCTGTCTTCCAAAAAAGGTTCAGTATCACGGATCGAGGCTTGCCCTCAAGGGATAAGATGATCTCCATTCTGGATTATATTGACCAAATGCTGGTAGATAGTCACAAAATCTACCTGCATTGTTGGGGTGGGATCGGCAGGACGGGTACAACAGTGGGTTGTTATCTGGTGCGGGCCGGTTTAAGCGGAGTGGAAGCGCTTGAAAAGCTGGCAGGAATTTATGGCACCTCCTCCCAAAGCAAATTTTTTTCCCATTCACCTGAAACCCAATCCCAGATCGATTTTATATTAAATTGGCATGAATACTGAAATCAACTGGCACATCAGATTTACTCAGCAGGCAAGCTGGACAAGCCCTTTACGGAATTACCTGTACCAAAAAGCCGATCTTGAAAATGCCAGCCTGATCCTGGAGGTTGGTTGTGGAACTGGTGCCATCCTGAGCGAACTGCCCATGTTAACGAATGCATGTATCCACGGTGTGGATCTTGATTACACCCGATTGCAGGAAGCCAATACCCATGTCCCTTCTGCCAGTTTCATAAATGGGAACGCTTTGGCTCTCCCCTTTCCTGCCCGTTTTTTCGAGATCTGTTTTTGCCATTTTCTATTGCTATGGGTGGGCGATCCAGTCCAGGTCTTGCGTGAGATGGGCCGGGTAACCCGTACCGGCGGCAATATCCTTGTCATGGCTGAACCGGATTACAGTCAACGCATGGATACACCTCAGGAAATGGCTCGATTGGGGGAATTGCAAAATAAGTCGTTGCGCATCCAAGGGGCAGACCCGATCATCGGTTCAAGATTGACATCATTATTTTCCCAGGCAGGAATAAATTTGATGGAAAAAGGCACCTTGCAGAGGTCTGCACCTGAGGCTTTGAAAGCCGAGGATTGGGAACTGGAATGGAGAGTGCTGGAATCTGACCTGGCTGTACTTTTGCCGGAATCTGAAATTGCCTCCTTGAAACAAATCGATCTCGAATCCCGGCTTAAAGGGCAGCGCACCTTGTATATTCCCACTCATTATGCATGGGGTCAAATCTAGTGATTTCACCGGAAAAAAGGATTGTGTTGACTTACCGAACATCTGTGCTATAATTTATTATATAATAATCAGTTGATCAGCTTGATTACTCATTAAAAAAGCGGAGAGGTAAAATGGCAAGAAAAGCTCAAGAATTTAAGCCAATGGGTCAAATGGACGAAGCTCGTCAAGCAATGCTCGATAAAGCTCTCGGAGATATTGTCAAACGTTATGGAGATGGATCCATTATGCGTCTTGGAGAAGCTCATAGTATGGCAATAGAGGCAATTCCAACTGGCTCCTTATCGCTCGATCTCGCTCTTGGCATAGGTGGTATCCCGCGCGGCCGTATTACCGAAATTTATGGCCCCGAATCATCCGGAAAAACTACCATCAGTCAACATATTGTGGCTGAAGCACAAAAATTGGGAGGTACATGTGCCTATGTTGATATGGAACATGCGCTTGATCCGATTTATGCCGCTCACTGTGGTGTAGACGTAGACAACCTGCTTATTTCCCAACCTGACACAGGTGAACAGGCTTTGGAGATCACAGAAACTCTCGTTCGCTCCGGAGCTGTTGAGTTGGTTGTTATCGATTCCGTTGCCGCGCTTGTGCCGCGAGCTGAAATTGAAGGAGACATGGGTGATGCCCAAATGGGATCCATGGCACGTCTCATGTCCCAGGCATTACGTAAACTTTCGGGAGCGATCAATCAAACAAAAACCGCAGTCATATTTACAAACCAATTACGAATGAAGATCGGGGTCATGTTTGGCAATCCCGAGACGACTACTGGTGGAAATGCACTTAAATTCTATGCATCTGTTCGCCTTGATGTGCGTCGCATTCAATCCATTAAAGTCGGGGCTGAGATCATCGGAAATCGTACACGCGTCCGCGTTGTTAAGAACAAAGTAGCACCTCCTTTCAGAACTGCAGAATTTGACATAATGTACAATGAAGGAATATCCAAAGTGGGAGACCTGGTTGACCTGGCAACGCAATTCGAGATAATAACAAAAAGAGGTGCATTCTATTCATTTGGCGATGTCCGAATTGGTCAAGGTCGTGAGAACTCCAAAGAATTCCTGCGGCAGAATTCAGATCTCGCATCTGAAATCGAGCGCGCTGTACGGGAACAAGCCTCAGGTGGCGGTTTGTTCCTAGCAGGCTCAGAAAGTGATGACGAGACAACAATTAACAACGAAGAATAGATCGATTAATCGATCCATGAAAGGATTTCATTAGATGGACACACCTCATTCTCAAAAGAAATACGGTGTGTCCATCTTCTTAATACCACTATTTATGATATTCTTTTCAGGCTGCAACTTAAAAACTTCACCCCAATCGCCTTATGTTCCCCCAACATCTGCTAATCTTTCAACTGCTCAGCTCGTATCCAAATCTCCTCCGCTGTTACCCAGTCCTACTTTTCAATCCATTCCAACAAACTTGGTGGATGATTGTTCTGATGATCTCCTTTACATAGGTGATATAACGATCCCAGATGGGACAAATCTGGATCCTGGGATAGAAGCTGATAAACAATGGCAGGTAAAAAATAACGGCACCTGTGATTGGGACTATCGGTATAGTCTCAGAATGATCTCGGGGGATGGTATGGGTACAGAAAAGCAACAAAGCTTATATCCTGCTCGTGCAGGTTCCCAAGTGGTCATTCAATTAACCTTCACGACTCCCCTCCAGGCAGGAACTTACCAAAGTGTTTGGCAAGCTTTTAACGCAGAAAACCAATCATTTGGAGATCCTATCAGTATTTTATTAGTAGTTGTTCCTTAATACATCTAATTGTTTTATCCGATTAGATGATATGGTATCAATATAATAATTTGATAGATATGGAGAGTACACTTTGGTCAACCAAACCCTTGAACTCATCAATGAACATGCTTCTGTTAGTAATTATGAATCCGACCCTGTTTCGGTTGACTTGCTTGAAACCATAATCTCAGCTGCGCAGCGAGCTTCAACTTCATCAAATATTCAGAGCTATAGTGTTGTTGTAACAACTTTACCAAAAACCTTAGAGAAATTGTCCATAATAGCTTCTAACCAAGAACATGTTCGGACACCACCGGTATTTCTGACCTGGTGTGCGGATCTTGCTCGTATTCAGAAAGTTTGCCAGATGCACAATCATGATCAAAACACAAGTTTTTTCGATAATTTTCTGGTCGCTGCAGTTGATGCTTCCATTTCAGCATAAAATGCCGCTTTTGCAGCTGAATCACTCGGATTATGAATTTGTTATATTGGAGAGGGATACGCAATAATCCACGGAAAATAATCAAATTATTGGAATTACCACCTCTTGTTTCTCCAATTACCGGAATGATAATTGGCTGGACTGAAGGCGAAATAAAACCACACCCTCGTCTTCCGTTGAGTGCAATCATGCACTGGGTAAAGTACGATACAAACACTTATAAGAAAGCATTATTGGAATAAAATCAAGACATGAACCTCACAGGAATCTATAAAAACACTCAGGTCATCACTCCTCATCAAAGTGGGGGAATGGCAAATTATGGATGGTGAAACAAGCCGAGTCAACCGTACGAAACAGGAGGCTCGTATCTCTTATAACAGGATGAGCCGCTGGTATGATTTTTTTGCGGGAACGAGTGAGAGAAAATTCATGGAAATTGGGATTAACCAACTACTTCCCCAACCAGGAGAACAAATCCTTGAGATCGGCTGCGGCACTGGTCATGGTTTGCTATCATTAGCAAATTCCGTAGGTCCTTCCGGTTGTATTTTTGGACTGGACATATCAGAGGGAATGTTAACCCAATCATCAGTTCGAATCAGAAAATTCGACTTTCAGAATTTAATTTCCCTGCAACAAGGCGATGGTTGTCTATTGCCTTATATCTCTAATTCTTTCTCAGCAGTCCTTATGAGCTTTACGATTGAGCTTTTTGATACACCAGATATCCCGCTGGTATTAATGGAATGCAGGCGTGTACTAAAAAAAGAAGGAAGGATTGTATTAGTTTGTCTCGCCAAAAAAGAATCCCTTATAGTCCGAATTTATGAATGGTTCCACAAAATATTTCCATCTTTCGTAGATTGCCGACCCATTAATATTCAATCTTATATACCTCAAACTGCATTTAATGTTACCAATTCTTCTATTAAATCAATGTGGGGGTTACCTGTTGAAATTGTCACTGCAGTAGTCATGGAAGAAAAGATGGAGGCTGCTAATGGAGAATAGATTAAGTCCATCGGCACAAAAGATACAAGATCATCTTGAACGATTAGGGTATGATTGTAAAGTGATTGAGTTTCAAAAAACCACCCGTACATCAGCGGACGCTGCAGAGCAGGTCGGCTGCACTGTTGGACAGATCATCAAATCTTTGGTTTTTAGAGGTCATCATTCCGCAAAAGCTGTGCTCGTACT
>JBDRQK010000383.1:0-6289 GCA_043826315.1 Chloroflexota bacterium | reverse complement strand
AAACTTCACTTGATAAAAATTGATAAAAAAATGTAATTCCATAAATGTGGAACGAAAGTGGTCATTATAAAAATTTATTTGCCACTTGTAAGAACACCAACCACTTGCTGCCCTGCAAGGATCAATCCATAGGGTGGGATTGATAGGTTGGCAAAAGATAAAATATTCCAGGGAGAGATGTTCTTGAATTCAACCTGGACAAGCATTCAAAAGGAGCGAATAAATGAGCACTACGGATCCAATCGAACCTAACCCGCCCGTCGGGGAGCAGAAGGGGTCGCCTTTCCTAACAGGTTTGCTGGTGGGTGGGTTGCCCACCTTCGTATTCATGTTCATCGGTGGCATCATTGCCATCCCCACCGCCCTGGAAATCCCGCACGATGTTTCCTTTTTTCCCTGCCTCATGCTCTTTATTGCGATTGGCGCAGCCTACGGAACCAGTAGATGGGTTAAATCTTATGCTGTCCGCAGGAACCTGGTGCCAGCCACCACCCTGGCTTCCGGCATTGGCGGGATTGTGGGTGGTTTCGCTGGAACGATGGTCATTGTCCTAATGATTGCCGTATTATTGTTGATTTAACAGGGTGATGCCCGGGCATGCCCTGCGGGAGAAAGGCACATCTTTGAGCAGTAACGGAAAAAACTTATAATAAGGAAAAAGAATCAGTGATCTTCAATTACCTGGGTCTTGATCCATGAAAGGTGAAAAATGAAAACAAAATTATTCTTGGTCAGCGTGATCTTCCTGCTTGTTCTAACAGCCTGTTCAACAACGTCCACCCCTACACCTCCGGCGATCACCTATCCGACCGCCCAGTATACGGACCAGCGCACACTGGTTGAGAATGCCGGCGGCAAGATCGAGGTGGGGATGGCAGGCACGCTGCCCAGTGAACTTCCCAGGGATGTACCCATCTTCTACCCGGGTTTTCCCACTGGCTGGACCAAGTTCTATTATCCCAATTCGGCAGACAGCTACATCGTGATCGACCTTGAAGCGGGTGCCGAACAAGCCAGCGTGCTCGATTGGTATCGCTCCACACTGGAATCCAACGGCTGGACGATCGCAGCCCTGGATGCAGACCTGGGCAGCATGCAATGCGGACAGGAACCTCCGCAGGTGATGGATGCCCAAAAAGATTTGCACATGCTGCGGATATCCGTCTGTACCACCACCTGCACCACCAATTGTTCCACCATTGTCTCCCTGTATTACACCGGGAAATAATTTGTTTATAATTGCTTATTAAGCGTTTTGGAGCTTTAAGAACAAGGAGACACGGATGAGATCCAACAAGATAACAATGCTAGGGATGGGTTGCGTTCTCCTACTGCTGTGCGGGTGCAGCTCGGCAGCAACCCCGGACACCACCGTTACACCAGCTAATACAGCCCTTCCGGCAGCAACCACAACCACGACCCTTGAACCCACTCTGGCATATGCGCCTACCTTAAACATCCTGCCCCCCTTGCGGAGGGGCACACCCACGGTGACCCTGGCTCCCACGCCGATCGTGATCAACGTGCCGCAGCCCTCCAACGTGATTGACCCTAACATGGCTTGCCTGCTGCATGGAATCGCCGCCCCTTCCGAACATTTCTCAATTTTTTCCTTTGGATTCTCCTTGAACGAAATCTCCGTCCTGGCACTTTCCTGCCTGGACCAGGACGGCTGGCATGGTTATACAGTGGATGCTTTCAGCGGAACCCTGCCGGGTGCAGCCTGGTTGACCCATTTGCCGGGGAGACCCTGGTCTGCGGCATTGGCACCCCTGCATTTTCCAGAATGGTTCGTGCATTGCCCGGACGGGAACAGCTACCTGTACGCCGGGGACGGGTTGACGGATGCCAACCTGTACAGGCTGAATGGAGAAACCCTTTTCGAAATCGGTCACGCCATGGACCCGGGCGGGTTACCGCTGGCCTGCGGAGCAGGGGGTGAACTGTGGAGAGGCGGCAGCGATTTTGATGGATCGACCTGGATCGAGCACCCGCTTGACCTCGGAAGCAATGGGGAATTGGGCAAGGTTCTTTCCAGCAGCGTCGCCGCGAACGGTGATGTCTGGGCGCTGTTGAGTGACGCCATCGCCAGGTTCGACGGCACCAACTGGCAGGTCTTTAAGGAAGGTCGTGATTACGAAGCCAAGGTGACCCCCCAATCCCTGGCTGTGGATAAGAACGGTGATGTCTGGGTCATCTATACTTCCAAGGGGGGCAATTATCACGGGTTGCTCCGCTTCGATGGCACGGATTGGTCCGCGTTCCAGCATCCGGATTATGGAATCCACATCAGCAACCTCACCTTTGATAACGATAACAACATCTGGGTCATCTTGGACGGGCAGATCAGCAGGTTTGACCCTGTGGATAACAGCTGGTCACCTCAATTCGTTGAACAAGAATTCTTTTCCATTCAAGATGGAGGCTTGCAATTTGACCGGCAGGGGCGCTTGTGGGTGGTCAGTGATTATGGTGTGCACATCTACGCTGATCCCAACTGGAGTCATTACTACATGCACAACGCCGACCTGTTCTCGGACAAGGCGGACGGGCTGCTCATTTTTGGGCAGGGTCCGGCGCTGGTCGCCCCTCTTGAAAAGACACCCGGTTCGGTCATTGGAAGATTGACCAACCCGGATCCCTCGGTATTTGCCGGTAAGCGCGTGGAGGTCTGTGCAGGAATTGTGGCGGATAAATACACTGGCGAAACGCCTTGCGCCAACCACCCCGCCCAACACCAAATGACGGTGGATCCCGCCGGGTACTTCTCGTTCAGTGCAGTCCAGGTTGGCAAATACAATCTCGTGATCGAGATCGATTCAAGCACCTGGGCCAACATGGGTGAGATCGAGATTACCCCGGGGAGCGTCCTTGACATGGGAGAGATCAGTTACCCGCCGGACCTGGAAAGATGACCTGTTTTTTGAAGGTTAAGTTTTTTGTTGGGTTTCATTCGACTGCTTGAAAGTTTTGTTGGTGCCAGAATCGCTCAACCCAACCTGCTCAATGTTCACATTTTCAGCAAGAAGACCAATAAGCTGGACCTGGAGAGAAATCTTATGAAACGACCGTTAATCATCATCCTGATCATTTCATTTTTACTTGGCGCCTGCCAGCTGGGCAGCCTGGCGGGGAAAACCCCGGCTGCGGAGGCGACAGTCTCTGGAACGGAAACCGTTTCCTCCAACTCCGATACCACGCCAACCCCGGCTGCACTGTTCCCTGCCGATCCAGGAGCGGTGTTCGCTGGAGATTACAGCGGTCCCGTGCCAGAGGGAGCCCAGGTACGGTTTGGTAAGGGCGTGGTCTACAGCCTGGACTGGTCACCGGATGGAAAAACGCTGGCAGTGGCTGCCGCCACCGGCATCTACCTTTATGCCGCCGCGGACCTGCAGCTGCTGTCCTTCCTGGATGAAGGTTCGCTGGTTTCCGATGTGGAGTTCTCCCCCGACGGGCAGACCCTGGCAGCCAGTTCTTATGACAACAGCGTCACCCTGTGGGATCCGCTCAGCGGAACGCTCTTGCATAACCTGTCGGGTCACAGCAACAATGTCATGAGCGTGGCTTTCTCCCCGGACGGGCGCAGCCTGGCCAGCGCCTCCCGGGACAATACGGTCATCCTGTGGGACCTCGCCAGCGGCACCCGGCTGTACACCCTGGAAGGTCACAGCGACTCGGTCAACTGCCTGGCTTTCTCTCCGGATGGAAGCAACCTGGCCAGCGGTTCCTCCGATGGCACCATCCGCCTGTGGGACGTTTCGAGTGGAGAACAAGTGGAATACATGTCCGGTGGCAGCGATTTCGTGATGAGCCTGGCTTTCTCCCCGGATGGGCGCAGCCTGGTAAGCGGTTCCCGGGAAGGTAAGTTGAGATTTTGGGACATGCCCGACGGTATACCGGATCATGTGATCTCCACCTCGGGCGGAGCCATCTGGAGCCTGGCTTTTTCAGAAGATGGCAGCACCCTGGCCAGCGGTTCCTGGGACAGTTCGATCATCCTGTGGGACACAAGGGACTGGACCTCACTCAAGATCGAGACCGGTCAAAGCGGCTGGGTCAATGGATTGGCTTTCTCCCCGGATGGGCAGACCCTGGCCAGCGGCTCGAATGACCTGATCCTGTGGGATACGCGCTCCGCTTCCCAGCGTTTGAGCCTCTCGGGTCAGCAGGACAGCATCAATTGTTTCGCCTTCTCCCCGGATGGGGGCATCCTGGCCAGCGGGGCGGAAGACAACAGCATTGTCCTGTGGGACCCTGTCACCTCGGTCAAACTGCGCACCTTGTACACGGAGGATGCCGCCATTAATTCCCTGGCATTCTCCCCGGATGGTCTCAGCCTGGCAGGCGGCTCGAATGGCGAGATCACACTGTGGGAAGTCGCCAGCGGAAAGATCCTGCGCATCTTCGAGGCTGCCAGTATCGTCTACAGCCTGGCTTTCTCCCCCGATGGACGCTTCCTGGCAGGCAGCTCGGATGGCGAAGTCACCCTGTGGGAGGTCTCCAGTGGAAACCTGCTGCAGACCCTGGTGGGGCATACGGATGATGTCCGCAGCCTGGCTTTCTCGCCCGATGGGCAAACCCTGGCCTCCGGGGGGCACGATCACAAGCTGATCCTGTGGGATCTGGAAAGTGGAAAGCCGCGCCTAACCCTGAGCGACCACAGCGGCTGGGTGGATAGCGTGGCTTTCTCCCCCGATGGGCGCACTCTGGCCAGCGGGTCCGATGAGGTCATCCTGTGGGATGCAACCAGCGGCAGCAAACTGCGCACGCTTAACCCCAAACATTTTCATACCAGCCATGTAGCCTTCTCGCCGGATGGGCTCAGCCTGGCAACCACGGGGAATGACCTGGTGCTGTGGAATGTGAACAGTGGAGCGAAAATACGCACTTTCGAAGGCTCCACCCGCCTGGTGTCTTTCTCACCGGACGGGACCCTTCTGGCAAGTGATTTTGGGGATGCCCACAGCATTGCCCTGTGGCAGGTCGCCAGCGGTAAACAGGAGAATATCCTGGGCGGTCACACGAGTTCGGTGACCAGTGTAGTCTACTCACCGGATGGCAAAACCATCGCCAGCCAATCCTACCTGTCGATCATCCTGTGGGATGCAGCCAGTGGTGCACGACTGCACTCCATCCCCGGCAGCTACGATCCCGGGCAAGTGGTCTTTTCCCCGGATGGGAAGAACCTGGCGGCTGCTTCCTGGTTTTCGATCAAATTGTGGGATGTGAAAAGCGGAAAATCGGTGAAAGAATTATCAAACCCGGAGGGACAGGTTTCCGCGCTGGCGTATTCACCCGATGGAACCACCCTGGCCAGCAATGACTATGGCGACATCTTTTTGTGGAACGTGAACAGTGGAACCCTGCGCAAGACCCTGGTCGGCAACGGTGATTATGTCAACGCCCTGGCTTTTTCCCCCGACGGGAAGGTGCTGGCCAGCGGATGCTGGGATGATACCATCACATTGTGGGATGCTGCCAGCGGCGAAAAACTGCAGACCCTCAAAGGTCATTCCGGCACGATCACCAGCCTGGCTTTCTCGCCGGACGGGAAAATCCTGGCTAGCGCTTCCGGGGACAAGACGGTCATCCTGTGGGATACCGGCAGCTGGCAGATCCGGCAAACCCTGGCAGGTCATAGCGATGATGTCATGACGGTCGTCTTTTCAGCGGATGGGAGCAGCCTGGCCAGCGGTTCGCAGGACGAAAGCATCATCCTGTGGGACCCGGTTCCAGGCATGATCCGGCGCACCGTCAGGGGTCACTCGATCCGGGATATCACTCGCACTTATGTACCCCTGGGTCAACTGCCTGTCATGGACACGGTTAATCGCCTGGCATTTTCCCCTGACGGGCACAGCCTGGCTAGCGGTTGCCTTGATGGCAAAGTGATGGTGTGGAACATTGACACCGGCAGCCGCTTGGAATCCCAACCCGGGTTCAGCAGCGCGGTCAATGCCCTGGCTTTCTCAGCGGACGGGAAAAATATCGCCAGCGGCGGGTGGGACAATAAGGTCAGGCTGTGGGATCCATCCACGGTAGCGCCCCCCCAGGTTCTGAGCGGGTTCAAGGATGCGGTTCAGAGCCTGGCGTTCTCGCGCGATGGAGGCATGCTGGCAGGCGGTTCGAGCGATAACTCGATCCTGGTCTGGGACCTCGCCAGCGGGGTTGATACGCGCCTGACCGGTCACACCGGCGCCGTGCTGGGACTGGCGTTCTCACCTGACGGAAACATCCTGGCCAGCGGCTCCTTGGACGGCCTGGTGATCCTGTGGGACCCGGGCAGCGG
>JBDRQK010000382.1:0-4790 GCA_043826315.1 Chloroflexota bacterium | reverse complement strand
ATCCACATCTGTGGAGTAGGTTAAATGCAGGTTTGTTGCAGTTTGCAATGAAATTGCCAGAGCAGGGATATTCATGGAGGCAGCTTCCAGAGCAGCACCTACCGTGCCCGAGATGGTGATTCCGGTAGCTACGTTCTCACCATAATTA
Organism: Chloroflexota bacterium; assembly: GCA_043826315.1. Classification (GTDB taxonomy): domain Bacteria; phylum Chloroflexota; class Anaerolineae; order Anaerolineales; family Villigracilaceae; genus UBA12087. The sequence goes on along the minus strand of JBDRQK010000382.1, from coordinate 4,642 downwards.
ATACCTGAAACCACCAGGTGAGGCGTCCGAGTCATGATCTCCAATAAACCATGCTGGACAGCCTGTGCAGGCGAACCACCGACTGCATACACCGTCCATTCCTTCCCATCCACTTGAACCTTTTCTTTGGTGATAAGGCCATCTGACGAGGCAGGCAGGCTGCGTCCCATTCCGGAGGACTGCAAACGAGGTGCTGCCACTGTCACATAGCCCAGTTTCGAGAGTGCTTCAGCCGCAGCCCACAACCCGGGAGACTGGATACCATCATCATTGGTCAATAAGATCTGATATTTTTCCATAAGATTTCTTCCGTTTTCTTCGTCAAAAAAAAAAGCGGGAGTTTCCCGCTTCCAACTTGTGACCCTGGCGTGATTCGAACACGCGACCTATTGCTCCGCAAGCAACCGCTCTAATCCGCTGAGCTACAGGGCCATTTTGCTATCAAGCGTACGAATTTTATCCCATATAGCAGGGCTGGTCAAGAGAGACAGAAATAAAGAGCGTGGCTGCAAATAAAGATGGTTTAAAAAAATCCTGGTTCAACCCTTGCAGCTTGTTACAAAGGAATCAATATAAAATTAATTGTGATTGATAAAAAACCTGAGGCTGAATGTAATTGCAGTTGTTCACAGAATCATTCATTTTAAGGCAAGCAGAATGGACCTGCAACCATCCTTATCTCAAGCAAAATAGGAATTTTTCTTGCCCGAGCCAGATATGCTTTTTCAATAAAACACTTATTTAGGTGGACAATTGACCCTCATCGAACAGGTATCATTCGAGCCGATGACCGTACCATTGGCTACTTGTTGATCGCCAATCAGGGAATGACAAGCCGAAGCCTGTCCACAGTCACTCCAACCACCGCCACCCCCACCCAACTTGGTAAATGTCACACCAGGTGTGTTGCAACCACAACTCGACATGACAGGTATCAAGGTATTGGTTGAAGTTTGCGTAATGGTGCTGGTCATGGTCGCTGTACTCGGGATCGTACTGGTAAGGGTTGGTGTACCCGGGAGTGTGGGTGTCAGGGTAGGAGTCTTGGTTGGAATTAAGATAACCACCTTTCTCCTCAAACCTGCATCCCAACTCGAATCAAAAGTACCAGGTATAAGCAGGAATTTCTTGGTTGCTCCGTCTAAGGGGTCCGGATCACTATCCAGGGCATCATTATCGCCCACATCCCTAGGGCTGAAGGTGAAATTCGCAGAAGGGCGATAAACAATGAAATAAAAATTAGCCCTCAGATCCGGGAATGTGTACTTCCCGTTTGCATCTGTGATGGTGGCTGCCACCTGACCGCCGAGAAAGTTGTAGAGTGTCACTGATATTCCAGAGATGCCTTCCTCGCCCGTGTCCTGAAGACCATTGCCATTCCCATCCAACCAGACAAAGTCTCCAATACTCCCCGGCTTGGTGCCATAAACGATGGCAACCAGGATCAAGACCAAAACTACAAGTGCAAGAATAAATTGAAATAAGCGTTTATTCATTTGAGTTCCTCCGATTTAAGTTCCGCCTGACAATGCCCGGGAAAAAAGATACGTGTTATGAAGGATACTTAAATAATATATGAATTTAATTGAAAAGTCAATAATCATTCTTTCCAACCCATTATTATTACAATTTATAGAAAAAAAATTGCGTAATCTCCCCATTTGATCTTGAGGTCACGAAACATTTACCCAGTACAATTATCTATAAATAAAAATTATTATAACGGGATATATAGACAATCAGCCCATTACAATATCGAAAATTGTATTATTGGTACTTGCAATTAAAAATTTTTTCGTGTATCATATTAATAGCAAACGTTTGGGTGCCCCCCTCACCCAGGCGTTTGCTGCTTTAACAGACTTAATTCTTATTTATCAATTTTTCCTTTTAAACGAGCGTGTAAATCCTTCAGGATGGAATATAATATCACACACAAACGCCCAATCATCCCCAGCTAGGAGAATTCTATATGTCTCTTGACCTCACTGCCGTTCGCGCCCAATTCCCATCCCTGAACCGAAACGCCATTTTCCTGGATAACCCGGGTGGCACCCAGATCGCCAGGCAATCCCTTGAACGGATCACACGCTACCTGTTGGAAAGCAACGCCAATCATGGCGGCGTGTTTGCAACCAGCAAAGCTTCTGACATAGTCCTGGATGAAGCCCACCAAGCCATGGCTGATTTTTACAATGCCTCCAGCCCGGATGAGATCATCTTTGGCAACAACATGACTACACTCACGCTCCATATCAGTCGTTCGATCTCCCGCAAATGGGAAGCCGGGGATGAGATCGTGGTCACCCGCCTGGATCACGATGCAAATGTAACACCATGGGTGCTGGCAGCCAAGGATCGAGGCGTCAAGGTAAACTGGGTGGATTTTGACGTAGAAGATGGCACCTTGAAACTGGATGAGCTGCAGAAAGCGCTTGATCGGAAACCGCGCCTCCTGGCGGTTGGCTATGCCTCCAATTCACTGGGAACCATTAATCCGATCACCAAGATCATCCAGATGGCACATGCTGCTGGAACACAGGTCTATGTAGATGCTGTTCAGTATGCGCCCCATGGACCGATCGATGTACAAGAGCTGGATTGTGATTTCCTGGTCTCTTCCAGTTATAAATTCTTTGGAAATCACAGTGGAATTTTATACGGCAAGCGCAGCCTGCTTGAAGAACTGTTCGCCTACAAAGTCCGCCCCGCACCCAACAGCTTACCTGGAAAATTCGAAACCGGGACACAGAATCATGAAGGCATCGCTGGTGTATTAGGCGTAATGGAATACTTTGAATGGGTCGGAAAGCAATTTGGCGGAGAATTCAGCAAGGCTTTACTGGAACATGGCTACTCAGGCAGGAAATTGGTGCTCAAGCAAGCCATGAGCGCCATCCGGGCTTACGAATTTGAACTTAACCGTTCCCTGCTTTCTGCGCTGGAATCGATACCCGGGTTAAGAATATACGGACTCACAGATACTCTACGCCTGGAAGACCGCGTGGCAACTTTTTCTTTCAGGTTAAAAGATATGCCTCCCCGCCTACTGGCTGAAAAACTTGCTGCGGAAAACATCTATGCCTGGGATGGCAATTATTATGCTCTCAATGTCAGTGAACGCCTTGGGGTGGAATCCAGCGGCGGTATGCTGCGAGTTGGAGCAACCCATTACAACACCCTGGAAGAAATCGACCGCCTGAAAACTGTACTTCAAAAGATCAGTGCATGAACCCAACTGCCGAAGCAGTCATTTCCGCCTTTGAAAAACAATATGGAAGCCAGCCGCCCATCCTGGTGCGCGCACCTGGCAGGGTCAACCTGATCGGCGAACATACAGATTACAACGATGGTTTCGTGCTGCCAATGGCTATCAACCATGCAGTCTGGATCGCTCTTCGTCCGATTGCAGAAAGATGCGTACAACTACATTCACTCGATATTGACGAAACAATTTCATTCTCCAGCAACCTGCAATTAGAACCTGGTAAAAGCTGGGCGGATTATATTAAGGGAACAACCTGGGCGCTTGGACAGCAAGGTTATTCTTTACAAGGCTGGGAAGGTGTCATGGCTGGGGATGTTCCCATCGGGGCTGGTTTATCCTCTTCGGCTGCGGTGGAGATGGCAGTGGCGCGTGCATTTGCATCTGTTTCCGATTGGAAGTGGGAGCCAATCCGCATGGCACAAGCCTGCCAGCAGGCAGATAGAAATTGGGTCGGCATCCATTCCGGCATCATGGATCATATGGTCTCCGCTGCTGCCAGGAGTGGAAATGCGCTCAAGCTGGATTGTCGTTCGCTTGTAATGGAGCATATACCTCTCCCCCCTGGTCTACTTGTGGCAGTATTGGATACTTCCACGCGCCGCAAACTTGTGGATTCCGCCTATGACCAACGCGTTAAAGAATGCCTGATTGCTGCCCGCTTTTTTGGTATGACATCTTTGCGGGACGTGGACATAATGATATTTAACCAGCGTCCAGAAGAATTGGACGAGAAACTAACCCGCAGAGCCAGGCATGTCATCACTGAAAACCAGCGTGTCCACCAGGCGGTGGATGCCATGCAAAACAATCGATTGGTTGAATTGGGACAGATCTTGAATGCAAGCCATGCCAGCCTGCGGGATGATTATGAAGTCTCATGCCCGGCTCTTAACCAGATCGTGGAGTGCGCTTTACGTGTACCCGGATGCCTGGGGGCGCGTATGACCGGCGCCGGGTTTGGGGGGTGTGCTGTAGCCCTGCTGCGTGCTGATGAGGCTTCCGAGTTCAGCACCATGGTGATCGAAACCTACTATCAAAAGAGCGGCTTGACAGCCAGTGTCCACATCTGCACAGCCGAGGCAGGTGCCAGCCAGGTTTGATACAATGCCTGAATTTCCTTTTCATAATCCCGATTCGGGGGATGCTGGCAGGGTTAGATCATTGCAACTAGCAAGTCACTATACTATAAATCGATGCGCTGGAAGTTTAACTGACCCAATGTTCTTTGCCTAATAAAATGGATGTTTTCTTGCTTTAAACTCAGAAAACCTCCAGGTGGTTTGAAGATTCCAGAAGAGTGGAAAAGAATTTACTAATCCCGGATCATCAGCTTCCGGAAATGTATTTTTATTGGTTAAGGAAAGCTACCACCAT
>JBDRQK010000381.1:0-4233 GCA_043826315.1 Chloroflexota bacterium | reverse complement strand
TTGTCAGTTACTTTCCAGTGTATTTGAGGTTTTTCCAGTTTTGTAATTTCATGCTGAAATTTCATCGAATAATCCTGATAACAGGTGGAATCACACCACCAGCTGACCTCTTTTCTCAGCCAGGCTGATCGTGGCTATCGTACCGGATTGAAATTGCAGGAAATCCGCTTCCATGCCGTCGCTGAAGATGACCCCGTTTTCCGGCATGCTGGATTCCAGGTAAAGGGGTTGTTCTGGTGTAACCTTGCCAAAGGAGATACCGGCTGAGGAGGTCTTACTGGCCCAGGGCTCACGGACTGAAAAGTACAGGTGCTCGGCATCCCAAGCAAAGGGAGCAATGGCGGCGGTATCCACTTCCTGACCGGACAGGCTGGCTGAAATACCAGTGGCACCTGCCAGGATGGAACGCAGCCAACCGGTGGAACCCAGCCCGGTCGAGATGATCACTCCGCTGGAGGATTGCGGTTCACTTCGATCCCCAATCTTGATGGTATAGCGTGCCGAGGTGTGAGTGCGTGGTCCGATAAAGATGTCGTTAACCCCGTAGAGAACTTCTCCGGTGTTCAGGCTGGCTTTTGCCATGCTGACCAGGCGGATGGGTCGTTTTCTGGCAAAAACCTCCGGCAGGACCAGCTCCAGATCGGAAACCACGAATGGCAAGAGAATACCCTCCCATCGTTTTGGGTCCGGGTTGACACCCAGCACAGGTTGTCCACTGACATATTTTAGCGTATTGGCCACCAGGCCATCCTGTCCCAGTACCACCACGGTATCCTGCGGACCGAAGACATAATTCGGCAGCAGGCTGCGTTCCAGCAACTGGACGCGACCAATTTCCGCCAGGTTCTGGCGCGTTTCCAGCAGGCAGGCTTTGTATTGTTCGTCCTCGTCTTCATAATCCGAAAAATCCAACCCCATCTGCTGGACATAGAAGCGCGCCTGGTCCCTGGTGCTGAAGCGCACGATCTGCTCATCCAGGCGCGTTTTGCGATGCACCAGGATGAGCTTGTTTTCAGATTGGCGATCCATTATCTTTCAAGATTGGGATTGGGTGGCAGCAGGGTACGCAACAACTCGGGGGAAACGTTTAGCTGCCCGATCTTGTCGGCGCTGTCAGCGATCTCCCGGAAAGCCTGGGCGATCAGCTTGCCCGAGTCCATACCCGCACTGGCCAGGGCTTGCAGCACCTTGTGGTCCACCCCCTGCACGGCTTTCATCATGACCTCCACCCCGTAAGCTTTGGCGTCTGATTGTTGACGAGAATTCCCGGTGGATAGTTCGATCAAATCCCGATTCATCTTCTCCAAAGCGATGCGGGTGGACATTTTTGCCTCTTCGAGCTGGTGGGATTTCTGCTGCACGGATTTCTCTGCTTCCATCTGGGTTTCACGGATCTGGCGCTTCTTATTCTCGACCGCGATCTCGGTGTTGAGTTCGTTCTCCTTGATGTTGCGCTCCTGTTCGACCGCGGCGTTGCGGCGGGAATAGATGGCTTCATCTGCTTCACGCAGGATCTGCTCACGGGCTTCAGCCTCCAGGGCGCGGGCTGTCTCGGGGAAGGGTTTGATGGCCAGGATGGACAAACCGAGGATCTCGATGCCAAGTGAGGTGATCAACTCGGATTTTTGCATTCCGGTACGCAGTATGTTCATCAGGTCATCGATGCCTCCCAGTGCCTGACGCAGGTTCATACCCTTGAGGGCAGAACGCGTCAACACCTGGACCTCATTGGTCAGGCGTTGAGGTAGTTTGAGCGGATCTTCACTGATGTAATCACGACCATTGGCGGCGATGGAAAAATTCAACATATGTGACAGCATCCTGGCATCGGAAACGCGGTAGGTAAGCTGTCCCTGGACGGTCACTTCCTGGAAGTCGATGGTGACACCTTCAAAAATGAAGGGAATGTCTGTGCTGGCGACCGGAATGAGTACCAGGGAGGAGTTGGGGGAAAAGTAGAAGAATGATAACCCAGCTCCCTCGCGAACCAGTTTGCCGCGGCGGTATTGCAGGATGAAATCGGTGGGTTGGACTTTAATATAACGGATGCCAAGCATAGTTCCTCCATTTGAATTACTACAGAAAGGTTACCCCTATTTTAGACATAAAACCTGAATTTTCAAGCGACTCGTGGATCAGAGTTTCTGGCGACCTTCGGGTGGTATCTCAAGCCATAGAACTTTTAGAGAAAGATTGATATCAGAGAGGAACAACAGCATAGAAATTATGAGACTGAGTACGCAGAGAATAAAAATACCTACAATTATGGCGGCTATTTCAAGTTGAAGGAGCGCTCCCAGGAAAAGGCTGATGATCAGGATGGCAGCCAACAGGATGCTGATGGCCCCAAAGGTGATACTGGCGCGAGACAGCACAGCCCGGGAGGAGAGAATGCGGAGTTGGGCGACCAGGCTCTCATGTTCCGAATCGGATGACCCGTGCAGTTCGCTGGTCAGGCGGCGGGCACGGTCAATCAGACGCCCATAGCGGTTGGTCATGCTCAATAATATTAAACCAATACCTGAGATGAGGATGACAGGACCGATGGCGAGTTGCAGGGTGGGTATGAGATCGGTGAGTGACATGAGGGAATTATAGACTTAAAAGTGTGCTTAAGGCAAGGTTCCCTGGTTTTTGATCATCTTCAAGATAGTTTTCAATGCTTGGATTTACGCATTGATTGCAATGTTCTTACCCGGTGGATGAAAGCAGGCATTTGGCAGCTGGAAATGCTTTTTCCAATCAGCTCCAACGGCAGGTCTTCCAGTTTTCTGAAGCGCACGCAGGATTTGCCGACATCATAGCGCTTGCCGGTCTGACGATAGGACTCTTCAAAAGCCTGCCGGGAGGAATCGTCAGCGTATATGCTCGTCAGATAGAGCGACATGTGGTTCTTTTGCGAGGCCAGAGCAGCATACATGAGAGGTTTGCCATTGTAGGTATCAGGGTAATCCTGCAGGGGTACCTGGTAGGTGATCATGCCCCAGTTCATCACTTCTTCATAACCTGGTGGCAGGTTGGCAAGAATGACATGGCGCACAGCCTCGATAGCCTTGCGGCGTTCATCCGGAAGCTCTGCCAGGTAGGATTTCACATCCTTGGCATTGGATTGCATGGTTTATACTCCAGTCATCCAGCGCTGTGGTAAGCCTGCCGAAGCCAGCCCAGCAGTTCTGCATCGACCTGGTCCAGGCTGTCCAGGTAGACCTTGTACTGGCACATGCCGCCCGGTTTCTGCTCGAGCAGCCGATCGGTGCCGGGTAATCCCTTCATATTCATACCAACTTCGACCCGCCCCCTGGAGGCCGGGCCAAGCATGGCGAACTGACGTTTGCGCCGCAGACTGAGATAAGCCTTCTTGGGTGCGATCTCAAAGGTGCCTATTTCTTCCACTTCCTGCATAACCCGGTCATGGATCTGGCGCTGGGATACCGTTTTACCTGCATAGATCTGTTCTGTGATCTCTGCAATGGAAGCACCACTGGCCTCGGCTGCGCTCTGACCATCGGTTTTGCGAGCATAATGGACAATGCCGCTGGCATCCCCATAACCGAGGTTGAATTCCTGCATGATGAAGTCACGGATCTGGTTGTGTTTTGTTAGACCGCAGTTCTCAATAATGCGGGTCAATTCTTCCAGTGACTTTCCGGTTTTTGCCAGGATATTTTTTATTTGGGTGTCACGAGCCTGGTCTAATGTTGACATATAGCCTCCGTTTATATGTGTTAATTAATTTGAAAAATCTATCAATAAAGAGGCTGGGAGAGGTGAAAAATACCGCGCCTTACATGTGCCCCAGCTTCTTCGCCGATTCCAAAAGAAGATCTAAAAATCGGACAATAATTATCAATATTATATTATAAATTCCAAGAATTTTCAACCAGCGAACAGCTTGCGCATCGGCTCCCAGTAATTATCGATCCAGCCCCGAGCGAAATCATCTTCGGTGCCTTGCGGTAGACCGCTGTGGGTAAAGTCAAGCTGGGTGCCTTCTGGGACAGCGCTGAGTTCATAAGTGATGAGCGAGGTTTGCTGCGGCTCCCAGTCCACAGCGCGCCACTCCTGGACGATCTTCTGGTCGGGGATCAGTTTGATATTCTTGCCGCTGATATAGCCATCATAAGCAGTGAAGACCCCTCCCACCTTGCGGATGATCTGCGCAGCACTGGCTGTGAAGCTGGTGTGAATCTCCTCATCCATGAGTGCTTCGTAGACTTGATGAGATGAAGTGCT
>JBDRQK010000380.1:0-9237 GCA_043826315.1 Chloroflexota bacterium | reverse complement strand
GCCACATTGCCAATCTTTCGGCGTAAGAAGTTAAATGGCCGATCCCCCAGTCTCCTGCTTGAAAAAGCCAGCCATTGACAGGTAGATAGAATACCTGCTTCGGTCAGGTCTGGTTTGTGGTCCAGGCGTAGGAGATCATTTTTTGTAAGCATGCTTAAATGCCACACGAGAAGGTGGAATACCAGTTTTAAAAAATATTGTACATCAAGTCTGAGACAGGAAGGATATGGTAATAACTGGAATGCAGGTATTCCTTTGGATTAAGGACTATTTAACGCAGATATCAACCTGCTATGTGATCCGGTTACCTCTTTTACCACCTGGAATCATGGTAATTATTGATAGTTGCCTCGCAGGAATACTTCTCTTGCAAGTCTTTCGATCGATTCGGTGTTTACATATATCTAAATGAAGGGATCATCATCGCCATATACTCTCATAGGCGTTTTCACCACTCAAAAGCTTTCCATCTGAGAAACGTTGTAAAGTGAAGGCAGATATATCGACTGTAGAACTTTTCCCATCCAGAATCAACTCAGACAGACAGGCACCAACTGCAGGAGCAATTTTAAATCCCGTTCCACTAAAACCACAGGCCAGGTAATAACCATCCGGTCCGGCTTGACATATGATGGCGCGCTGGTCCGGGGTGATGCCATCGTAACCACCTGAAGCAGAATGTAATGAACCACGTTCCATTTCAGGCATACGTTGACAAATGCGTTCGGAAGCCCGTTCTACAAAACCCGGTTTGGCATGGTCGGTCGCTCCGTCGGGTGATTCGCCGATCTGATTTTCATCCTCCAATCCAACCAACGTCAACCAACCTGTTTCCGGACGAAAATACATGGAGTTAATGAAGTCGATCACGGTGGGATGAGAAAGCCCCAGATCATGCGGACGGCGGATGAACATGGTGTCATGTCTCCAGGTGGTTACAGGTATATCCAACCCAACCATGCTACCAACCGATGCCGCCCAGGCACCGGCAGTGTTGACCACTACGCTCCCTGAGATCAAACCCTGGCTGGTTTCCACACTGGTCACTTTACCACCAGCAGTATTTATGCCAGTCACCTGGCAATCCTGCAAGATTCGCGCGCCGTTTTTGCGGGCAACATCCATGAAAGCGGCCGTCGTACCGCTAGGGTCAGCATAACCCGATTCGGGTTCATAAGCGGCAACCCCAAAATCATCACAGACAAAAGAAGGCGCCAGACGTTTTACATCATCTGCTCCAAGGATGAAAGACGGGATGCCAATGCGTTGGTGCATGGCTACATTACCGCGCAATTGCTTTTCATATTCCGCCTCGACCAACTGAAGAAATCCAGTGCGTGTAAAACCACATTCCCCACCCACCATCTCATTCCAGTTTCGGAAATATTGAAAGGAAGCCCAGGCCAGGCGGGATTCCGGCTCCAGATCATAGTGCATGCGAACCAACCCACTGGAACGACCTGTTGCGCCAGACGCCAAAAATCGGCGCTCCAATACAATAGCTTTCACCCCACGTTTGCTCAAGTGAAACGCCAGGCTGGCACCATGAATACCACCACCGATGATAATGACATCATATGTTTCTGCCATGAGATCACTCCTTTGAAATCTGCAATTAAATTGGCTTGGCAAGATCATCTGCCATTATATGTCAGCCTTCCTGATTTGTGCAAAATTAAGAAATATTCTGGGAGTTGGAATGTTCATCAATTTGAACCGGTGTAAAAGAAGCGGTGATTTGATAAAAATATGTCAAATCACCGCTTAAACAATATTCACAAATTTGGAGATTAGATGGCTTTATATGGGGGCACTCTGCCCATACAGCTGTTGGCGGATATTTACAACCTGGCGGCGTAATCGATCATCGCGCTCGAGCAGGTCAGTGATCTTCTCACAGGCATACATGACTGTTGTATGATCCCGTCCACCCAATGCCTGTCCTATTTGAGGCAGGGATACATTGGTCTCCCTGAGAAGATACATGGCAATCTGACGAGGCAGAGAAACCTGGCGTGAGCGGTCAGAACTGATCAATCGTTCAATGCTCAGATTGAATGCCCGGGCAACAACATCCAAGACATTTTCAGGTTTTAATTCGCCTGGGTGAGGCAGCAGGTCGACCAAAGCCACATCCACCATCTGAAGGGTCATTGGCATACCACAAAGGTCCGAGAAAGCCAGAATGCGGTTAAGAGCGCCTTCAAGTTCACGGATATTTGACTGAACCCGTCGGGCTATCATTTCCAGGATCTCTGCTGGTACAATCCGCCCGGCACGCTCAGCTTTGTGGCGTAATATTGCCTGGCGAGTTTCCAGATCGGGTAATTGGATATCAGCAGTCAGACCCCATTCAAAACGGGATCGCAGTCTATCTTCCAGTGTCACAAGTGATTTTGGCGGTCGGTCGGATGAAATAATGATCTGTTTGTTCAAGCCATGCAGGGTATTGAAGGTATGGAAAAACTCTTCCTGTGTGGATTCTTTTCCTGCAATGAATTGAATATCATCGATCAGAAGCACATCGGCCGAACGGTATTTTTCCCGAAAAGCCTGGGTGGTATGTGAGCGAATGGCATTGATCATGTCATTGGTAAATTCTTCTGAAGAAACATAAAGCACAAACAGGCCATCTTTTTCACAGGCATTCCCGATCGCATGCAGGAGGTGAGTTTTCCCCAGACCTACACCACCGTATAAGAACAGCGGGTTGTAAGACGAAGAAGGATTTTCAGCCACAGCCTGGGCGGCAGCAACCGCCAGACGGTTGTTGGCTCCAATGATAAAATTTTCAAATGTATAACGGGGGTTCAGCAAGACACAATGAGAGCTGTCAACTGGTGATTCATTATATGTATCAATATCTTTGGAGACTGGATCGTCTTCCAAAACCGGAAGATGATCCCTATCACTTGAAACCACAAACTGGATATCAATATCTTGATTCATAATACCCATCAATAAACGGGTTGCCGTGCTTGCCAAGCGGCTTTCCAACCAATCACGTGCATAAGCATTGCGGACACCGATGGTGAATGTGTTGTCGTTATATGAAACGATCCTGGTATCACGTACCCAGGTATCGAAGGATGCTTTTGGCATCTCCATCTGGAGCTGTCCCAAAGCTGATTGCCAAGCCTGTTGTCCGTCCATGCTTTCTCCAGTAGAATTTTTGTATTTAGAGAACAAAGAACCAAGCCCACTGCTTTTGCAATGAGAAAACACTCTCCTGATCAATTATTTTTTACTAACTTCTTAATGAAGCTCGTTCCCGCTTCTTCAAACGTCTTCGTACATTCTAGCAGATAGTTGTCAATAATTCCACACTTTTTACCTACGCAAGCTTAAAAGAATTGGAGTTTTTAAGGTTGGTCTAACCTTAAAAAATGAACATTCGTTCCAATAAAAAGAATTCATTAATCAAACAATTGTTCTCCACCATATAATCCGTTTCAACCTGTCTTTGTTGCCACATATAGGGTATGCCCAAAGTTACTTATTCATGTACTGATTTAAAATCAGCACATGTTAAAAAATCTTTTTAGGAACTTACCATACACACCAGGTACGTGAAACCTTAAAATCTGGGATTCAGAATTTAAACTTAATCCAACCCTGAAAAACGTTGACCTGAGCGGCGTGGCACCCAGGCTAAAATGGTAGTGCCCTCCCCCTTAACAGAGCTGATGTCCAAACCCCCATCGACGTTATTAACTCGTGTCAGCATGTTAGCCAGACCGTGTCCCACACTTTTATTAATATTTCCATCATTAAACCCAATACCATCATCGTGAATTTCCAGGAGAACCCTGTCTGGTGTGGACCAAAGTTCTATGCTGGTATTAACGGCATTGGCATGTTTGGCCACGTTTGCCAGAGACTCCTGGCAGATCAGAAAAAGAGCCAAAGCATGTGTTTGGGGTAAGTCAATCAAGAGATCGTTTTTCGGTTCAGAAAATGTGATCTCGGTTTTCACATTTTCACGGAATTCATCTACCAATCGTTGCAGACCTTCCAACAGGGAGGCACCACGCAATTGTCTTGGTTTCAGATCAAGGATATAGGTGCGCAGATCACGAATCGTGGCATTTAAATTCTCGATCGATTTGGTAACATCGGAATCCGCTTGCTCAAGGTCTTCATGCATCAAGTGGCGGATGTTTTCCAATGCCAGTCCGACACCATAGATGGATTGGATAATGCCATCGTGGAGGTCCATACCGATCCGCTCGCGCTCTTCGAGGATGGCCAGTCGTCGGGCGTTGGAGTGCAGGCGGGCATTTTCAATAGCAGTCCCCGCCCAGGTTCCGATCGACATCATCAACTGAACATCATGTTCGCCTATCGCAGTCTGACTGAGAGAAGCGATACTTAACACACCCACCAACTCTCCCGGGGCCAACAATGGAATGCATACCATTTGTTTAAAACCGATATTAACAACTGCGCTGCGCAGAAAACGCTCATCCTGACCTAGTTCACTGGTAATGATCGGCTGCATACTCCTGGCAACCATTCCAACCACTCCCTCCCCCAATTTAAAACGGTTGCGTGTCCAAAAAGCCTCTGCGGCCTGACCCCGGTGCAGAACAAGGCGTAATATCTGGCTTTCCTTATCAAATAGAAATATTTCCCCTGCTTCAACCTTAAAGTGAGCCATTAATTGGGCCAGGGTCTTATTCAATAATTCATCCATATCCAGGGATGAAGTCAGCGAAGCACCGATGTGGTTTAGGAGAGCCAGATCTTCATTGCGCCTGGTAAGGGCTTTTTCGTTCGATACCAGATCTTCATAAATACTGGCGTTATGGATGGCGGCTGCAGCCGAAGCAGATAACATTTTTATGATCAGTTCATCATCTGAGCTGAATTCAGGAGCATCAATTTTGTCTGTTAAATAGATCTGACCTAGCTGCAAATCCCCCTGCATGATAGGAACCCCTAAAAATGAGTGCATATCGGGATGGCCCTGCGGGAACCCAACACTGCGTTTATCTTTTTTTATCTCCGCCAGCCTGATGGGCTTTCCGCTTTTCATTAAAGCCCCGATCAAACCTGATCCGCGCGGAGAGTGAGGTATTCGCTTTGCCTCTTCCGGGGTTATACCAACTGTTATGAATTGCTTCAGTTTTCCTTCTTCATTCATAACCCCCAGGGCAGCATAACGTGCTCCAACTTGTTTTCGTGCGACCTCTGCAATTCGTTCCAGCAGGCTTTCCAGCGATACGTCTTTTACCAATTCAAGACTGGCTTCATACAATGCAACCATTCGGTCTTGCAATTGCTCACGTGTTAACAACATTTTTATACCTCATCCATGTGAATTTTACCCTTAATGTCCAAAATAGCCAAGTTACGCAGCTTCTTATCGATTCTTATTCAGACTTCATTATATATTGACAACCGATATATCGTGTGGTATTATACCGATTATCGTTATATCGTAACAAGATATATAAGGAGAACATATGGCACTAGCTAAAGATCCCAAAAAATTTTTACCTCTGACCGAAGCCACCAGTTACATACTTCTAGCCCTGGATGAGCCGCTTCACGGTTATGGTGTCATGCAAAAGATCGACCGGTTAAGCGAGGGCACGGTCAGTGTAGGACCAGGCACACTCTATGGTGCTTTTACGACTCTTGAACGGGATGGGTTGATCACCAAAGTTGGTGAAGAAGAGCGCAGGAAGATCTTCAGGTTGACCCCACTGGGGCGTCAAGTCTTACAGGCTCAAATTCACCGTCTGGGCATCCTGATACGGCAAGCACAAACAACAGGAGAATAAAAAAAATGGAAACAAAACATATTCAAAAATTCAAATGGTTCTGGGCCTGGAATGATGAAAAAGAAGAGGCCTGGTTGGAAAAGATGGCTAGCGAAGGTTGGAATCTTTGTGGGCTGGGTTTGCCAGGGAACTATAGTTTCGAATCAGGCAAGCCCCGCAAGGATGTTTACCGCCTGGACTATATCATCGATCAAAAAGACTACCAGAATTACTTGCAGTTGTTCAATGATGCCGGGTGGGAACACATTGGAAAAATGGCCGGCTGGCAATATTTTAGAAAGCCGTATCAAGGAGACCTGGTTCCAGAGATCTATACGGATAACGCCTCCAAAGCCCAGAAATATCAGCGCCTTCTGATCTTCCTGATAATACTGCTTCCCGTTCTATTAATATCTGTCACCAGGCCGGTATCAGCAGGAAGCACTTTATTCGACTTTTACTCGATCCTTAAGACCATCATGGGTTTCTTCCTGATATTCTACGCCTATGCCATAGTGCGAATTTTCCTTCGAATTAATCAGCTCTTAAAGAAAAGATCAGAATAATTCATGGGATCTCCTGACCTGCTGTTCATGCAATTACCCGGGATCCATCCAACATGAGGAATTGTGAACTTGATAGGTTTTGCCAGACAGTTCGATTAGAATAGACATATATGAAGACTTCACGCATTCCCAAGTTTCATACTCAAACCATTGCACAAAGGCTGGAGAGCCTGGCACAAGCAGGTGAATTCAGCCTGGATGAACTTGCTGTTTTTCAAGATAAGGCGGGTTTTTCGGTGGAACAGGCAGATCACATGGTTGAGAATGCCATTGGTATTTTCTCGCTTCCGCTTGGATTGGGTCTTAACTTCATTGTCAATAGGCGCGAAGTAATAGTGCCGATGGCTATTGAAGAACCATCTGTTGTGGCAGGAGCATCTTTCATGGCAAAGCTGGCACGCAGCAAGGGTGGCTTTATTGCCAGCACCACTCCCCCGGAAATGATCGGGCAGATGCAATTGCTGGATGTTCGTAACCTGGCCACTGCCCGGGCTGTCCTGTTGGATCATAAGGATGAATTACTACAGGAAGCCAATCGGATCGATCCTGTTTTGATCAATCTGGGGGGAGGTGCCCGTGATCTGGAGATACGCAGTATTGAAAGCTCACCCATTGGCCCATTCCTGGTCATCCACCTGATCTATGATGTGCGCGATGCAATGGGTGCCAATGCCGTCAATACCGCTTGTGAAAAGCTGGCTCCCAAAATCGAAGCTTTGACCGGAGGCAGGGTCCATCTGCGTATTCTTTCCAACCTGGCTGATCGCAGATTGGCCAGCGCTAGTTGTGTTATCCCGGTGCAAGAATTAGCTTTTGACACATACTCCGGTGAACAAGTACGGGATGGCATTTTTGAAGCCTGGGCATTTGCCGCATCAGATCCCTACCGGGCTGCCACACACAACAAGGGCATCATGAATGGCGTGGATGCAGTCGTGATCGCCACCGGCAATGACTGGCGTGCTATTGAAGCCGGGGCACATGCCTACGCTGCCCGATCCGGGCAATATACATCACTCTCCACCTGGGGTAAAGATGGTGATGGCAACTTGACCGGCTCGCTGGAGATGCCAATGGCAGTGGGAATTGTGGGGGGAGCCACTCGCGTTCATCCAACCGCCAGGGCTGCCCTGAAGCTGATGCATGTCACAAGCGCGGCTCAATTGGCTGAGATCATTGTATCCGTCGGGTTGGCACAAAACCTGGCAGCCCTGCGTGCCCTGGCCACGGAAGGTATCCAACGCGGCCATATGACCCTGCATTCCCGCCAGGTGGCGATCGCTGCTGGTGCCAGTGGAGAATTAATTGATAAAATATCTGCCCAGCTTGTCGCCGAAAAATCAGTGCGCATTGACCGGGCTGAAGAAATCTTAAAAGGACTGTTATCCAACCATGATTGATCAACATTCCCATACCCTGCTCAAACCCCAAAACCAGGTCGGCTTTGTAGGTTACGGGGCTTATGTTCCCCGTTACCGTTTACCTGCCAGAGAAGTTGCCCGCATCTGGTCAGGAGGCGTGGGTGGTGTACCCATCAAAGAAAAAGCAGTAGCCGGATTGGATGAAGATGTGGTCACCATGTCGATCGAGGCTGCCCGTAACGCGATGGCACGTGCCCAGGTGGATCCAACTGAAATCCGAGCGGTGTGGGTTGGCTCCGAGTCACACCCTTATGCGGTCAAACCCACCTCCACCATTGTGGCTGAAACCATTGGTGCAGTTCCCAACACACAAGCAGCCGACTGGGAATTTGCCTGCAAGGCTGGCACCGAAGCTGTGGTGGCTGCAATGGGTTTGGTGGGTTCAAGAATGGCTCATTATGCAATGGCTATTGGCATGGATATAGCCCAGGGTAAACCCGGCGATGCTCTGGAATACACCGCCGGCGCAGGCGGGGCAGCCTACTTGTTGGGTCCGGCAGACGAATCCCTGGCGATCATTCAGTCATCTTATTCTTATGTCACCGATACTCCTGATTTTTGGCGACGTGAATACCAGAGATATCCGGAACACGGGCAACGCTTCACCGGAGAACCGGCTTACTTTAAACATATCAGTGCGGCTGCCCGGGCGATGATGGAAGCCAATGCTACTTCTCCGGCAGACTATAAATGGGCTGTGTTCCACCAACCCAATACCAAGTTTCCACAACGGGTGGCTGCCATGCTGGGATTCAGCAAAGAGCAGATCGAACCCGGCCTGCTTGTGCCAGTCATCGGCAACACCTATGCCGGGGCTGCCATGATCGGTCTTAGTGCGACCTTGGATATCGCCGAGCCTGGCGATCGCATCCTGATGGTCTCGTTTGGTTCAGGAGCAGGATCAGATGCCTTTGACCTGCTGGTGACAGACAAGCTGCCTGAACGCCGGATGCGAGCTCCATTGACACAAGACTACATTGCCCGGCGCACCGAAATAGACTACGCCACCTATGTACGCATTCGCGGCAAACTGGCCATGCGATAATCGTGTCCATTTAACATTTCATGGAATAGGAAGTACACCTCCCATCCCGTTTTTTATTGTTTTTAAGTTTTTCGTCGAGAGGCTATATGAGTGAGATTGTAATTGCCGGCCTTGGTCAGACCAGTGTAGGGGAACATTGGGACCTATCCCTGCGTGAATTGGCCCATCATGCCATCCAGGCTGCCCTGCAGGATGCAGGTGGACTTCAACCCCAAGCCCTGTATGTGGGAAACATGCTGGCACCCAACCTGTCCCGCCAGACTCACCTGGGGGCATTGTTGGTTGATTTTTCAGGCTTGAACGGGATCGAAGCCGCCACACTGGAGGCCAGTGGAGCCTCGGGAGGATCTGCTTTACGACAGGGGTACCTGGCAATTACCAGTGGATTTGTGCAAACGGCCCTGGTGGTTGGCGTTGAAAAATTCACCGATTCGATC
>JBDRQK010000379.1:0-2600 GCA_043826315.1 Chloroflexota bacterium | reverse complement strand
ACCTGGATGGGAGTGTATCCCGATGGGAGTTGTGCGCATTTAATAATTTGTGCCGGGACCAGTACACCCGGCTGGGCTTGGAGTGGGATTTTGCCCAAACACCTCTGATGACCAATGAAGAGGTGGGGCTTTTCCTGCGAGCAGCCGAACATTCCGGCGTAGATCCAGAAATCATCCACGCAAGTGGCGCAACCCGTGAACCAGAGAAACCCAGGAGTCAAGCATGAGCAACCCGAACCAATCTGATGTTTTTTCCGCTGAGGATATTCAAAGCACCCAGCCAGCCATGAAAATAGGTTTGCTGGCAACTGTAACCCCACAAGGTCTGCCGCATGTGTCATTGATCTCGACCCTGATGGCTTGCGGTCCGAAACAGATGTCCTTTGGACAGTTCACCGAGGGGTTATCTAAAGAAAATATCTTTAACAACCCCAAAACGGGTTTCCTGATCATGAGCCTGGATAAAAATGTGTGGCGCGGCAAGGCGAACTTCCAGCATACAGCCAGGGAAGGGACAGAATATGATTATTACAACAATGTGCCCATGTTCCGATACAATGCCTATTTCGGCATTCACACAGTTTACTACCTGGAACTGGTTTCCCAGACCGGGAAAACCGCCCTTCCCATGAACCGCATCATCTTTGCGGCTGTCCAATCCATGCTGGCACGCAGCCTGGGCAGGAAACCCGGAAAGAAGCCTGTGCTTAATCACTGGACGCGCAAATTTCTGAACAAACTGGATAACCTGAAGTTCCTGGCTTACATAGGAGAGGATGGCTACCCGGTACTCATACCTGCCATCCAGGCACAAAGCCTGGACACAGAACATATCCTGTTCTCCACATCGGTCTATCAGGACGAAATACAGGCCATCCCAAACGGAGTCAGCCTGGCGGTTTTTGGCATGGCGTTAACGATGGAAGATGTGCTGATTCGAGGAACCTACCAGGGAATCCAACAGGTGGGAGGCGTACAAGCTGGAATCGTGGAGGTGGATTGGGTTTACAACTCCATGCCCCCGGTAACTGGCCAAATTTATCCAAGAATCGATGTGCAGGCTGTGACCAAATTCTGATCTCCAACAAAACGGGATTATAGAGATGATCCATCAACCGAAGTGCCAAATGCAAAGATCCAAATCCAAGAGAATGCGAATTTTCCCATGTTATTTGCTGCAATTTGGTTAAATTCCATGACAATTCCAGCGTATTGTATAATCCTTCCTGAACAATATATTCCACATCATTAAGGGTTTCACCATGAAGACTCTCTTTGAAGTTCTCAGTATGGAAGAAATCAAACACATCCATGCTGCATCGATGGATGTTCTAGCATCCATTGGCATCAAGGTGGATTATGCTTTTGCGCGTGAGCTATTCCGCAATGCCGGAGCAGAGGTGGATGAGGAAAGGCAAGCCGTGCGCATCCCCGAGAGCCTGATACAGAAGGCCATTACAACAGCCCCAAGACAATTCAAACTGTACGGGTCAGATGGCAAGCTGGAGATGGACATCGGCGGAGATGCTGTCCAGTTTGCAGCCCTGGGTACCCCCACCTCCGTGCGGGACCTGGATAGCGGTGTGCACCGAGCGAGCACAATGGCTGACCTGCTGAATCATATCAAGCTGATCGATGGCTGTGAGTACATTCACTGCTCTCAAATGGACGTTTGGCCCAACGACCTTCCAATGACAAGCATCCACAGTGAAGCCATATCTGCCTGGGCGCACAACAGCCGAAAATCCTTCGGGTTGGGTTGCTACGGGTTTATGCCCACGCTGGATATGATGCGCATGATGGCGATCGCAGTTGGTGGGAAAGAGGAATTGCGCCTGCGGCCGCGATTCTTTGGCATCTGCTCGACTGTTAGCCCGTTGCAAATGACCCAGCTGCAGGTGGAGGGCATGCTGATCTGCGCTGACTACGGGCAGCCGGTTACGATGGCACCCGAAGGTATCGCCGGTACGACCGCACCTGTAACGCTGGCCGGGCTTCTGATCCAGGAAAACGCCAACATCCTGGCTCACATCACCCTGGCACAGATCTTCCGCCCCGGTACACCAGTTTTGTACGGCACAGTTTCCACCATCGCCAATATGCGCAACGGTACGGTGGCGTTGGGCGGGGTTGAAACCGGTTTGATCACAGCTGCATCGGCACAACTGGCACGTTTCTACGGTCTGCCGATCCGCTCTGTGGGAGGGGTGACCGAGGCCAAGACAGAAGATCTGCAGGCAGGTGCTGAGCGCATGGCAACCCTGCTGCCAGCGGTATTATCAGGCGTGCATTACATTACCTGCGCCGGAACGCTGGACAGCTCTATGCTGGAAAGCGATGCCATGCTGGTGATGGATGACGAACTGGCAGGAATGGCTTTACGCATGAAAACCGGTATCACAATGAATGAGACCAGCATGGCCATGGACGTGATCCGCAAGGTCGGGTTCTCTGGAAATTACATCACCGAAAAGCACACCATGCAGAACTATCGCCAGGAGCATTACATGCCCAAGTTCATGGTGCGGCAACCCTACGAATCGTGGGAAAAGGAAGGCGCAATCATTGCAATGGACAATGCACGGAGGCGCGCCCAAGAG
>JBDRQK010000378.1:0-6378 GCA_043826315.1 Chloroflexota bacterium | reverse complement strand
ACCTATGCCATGACCGGATGGCGGTTAGGATATGGAATCATGCCCAAAGCATTAGCGCAGAAGGTTCAACTATTGCTGACCCACTCGGTTGGTTGCACGGCGAATTTCGTTCAGATTGCTGGGATCGAAGCGCTTACTGGACCCCAGGATCAGGTTGATAAGGTAGTTCTACAATATAAACAGCGTCGTGATGTCATGGTCCAGGGTTTGAACAGCATTGCAGGTTTTAATTGTCTTAATCCTCAAGGTGCCTTCTATGTTTTCCCGAATATTAAGTCCTTCGGTCTAAGCTCGTCAGAATTGGCGGAATACATTCTCGAAAAAGCCAGTGTTGCCCTCCTACCTGGTTCTTCCTTCGGTGAATTTGGAGAGGGTTACCTGCGCTTGGTTTATTCAAATTCCATCCCAAATATCCAGCAAGCCATTCAACAGATCGGTGAGGCGGTAGGCAATCTTAAATAAAATATCTTATTCAGACTCCGTGAGCCATTGTTGTTTCATGTGATGGATTGGGAGCCAAGTTGATAGGTGATGTTAAATAAACGGATTTGAGTGCATCGTTGATAGGATTTAGCTATTACGATTATGGATATTCGCAAATATCAGTTATCTGCAAACCACATAGGAAGACTGTTCAACGAAAAAAAACTTGATTTTAAGAATTAGTTGATTGATAGGAGTAGATTTTGGATGACAATTTATTTAATGAAGAAGTAAAAGAAGAATATATCGTTTCTTCCTTGGTGCGGGGATTACAGATCCTTTCAACCTTCACTCGTGCGCGTCCAGTCTTAAAGGTCTCAGATATTGCCGAAATAACCGGATTTAATCAGGCGACCGTCTTTCGATTTGTATATACTCTGGAAAAATTAGGCTATTTATCAAAGGATGAAGGTACCAAGCAGTATCGTCAAAGTGTTCGTATGATCTCTCTCGGTCTCCCTGCCCGGGAAGGTATTGCTGTTCTTGACATCAGTCTCCCCAACATGATGGATCTATCCAAGGCTGTCAACGAATCTGTCAGGTTGGCTGTTCTGGATGGGTCTGAGATCGTAACCATTGGAGTTGCCGAAATCCCGGAAAGGCTTTACTTCCGTACACGCATCGGTGAGAGAGCACCGGCATTGAGTATGGCTCTTGGAAAAGTTTTATTTGCTTTTCAACCTTATGATTCTTTGGATAGCTTGTTTAGTAAGTATGATTCCAAGGGTAACAATGGGTTTGCAAGTGTAGACCTTGAAAAAGTCAGAGAGGAGCTTTCACAGATACAAAAACAGGGTTATTCGATTCAAGATGGTGAATTGATCCCAGGTCTGAGTTCAATTGCAGCTCCTATATTTAATTTTAACAATGAGATTATTGCTGCAATTGATATTTCAGGGCTCTCCTCAGACATTCTCGAACCCAGAAAGAAGGAGCTCTTCATCAATGAATTGGTAAAAAACGCCAGTAAGATATCTGTTCGATTAGGGCAGGTTCAGTAATCTCGGGGTGGTACATTCATCCTATTTCAATTCAATTATTCTTGATGGAATTACTTTGTCAAAGCTAAACAAGGAAATAATAGAATGGGAAAGTCATATAACATAGCTGTAATAGCAGGCGATGGTATTGGCGTGGAAGTCATGCCGGAGGGCATCAAGGCGATTCATACTGCCAGTCAAGTACTCGGTACCTTTGAGATCAATTTTCAAGAATTTGATTGGGGAACCGATTATTACCTGAAAACTGGTCGGATGATGCCGGATGACGGATTAAAGATTTTACAGGAATTCGATGCGATCTATCTGGGAGCAGTGGGCATGCCCAGCTTGGCACCGGATCATATCACCCTCTGGGGATTGTTGCTGGAGATCCGCAAATCTTTCGAACAGAATGTGAATATTCGCCCGGTTCGTCTTCTTCCTGGTGTGCGGTCACCTCTTCTAGATCGAAAACCAGGTGATATCGACTTCATCTGCATTCGAGAGAACACAGAAGGAGAATATGCTGGTGCTGGTGGGCGTTTGCATGTGGGAACACCTCATGAAGTGGCTCTCCAGACTGGCATTTTCACCCGCTATGGTACTGAACGGGTTATGCGATATGCGTTTGAACTTGCAAGCTCTCGTCCCCGCAGAAAATTAACCTCCGTTACCAAGTCCAATGCCTGGCAATTTGCTATGGTTTTCTGGGATGAAACATTTTCCCGTCTAGCACTTGAATTTCCCGAAGTACAAATCGAAAAATGGCACGTGGATGCCATGGCTGCCCGTTTCATTACCAACCCGGATACTCTCGATGTGGTTGTTGCCTCCAATCTCTTTGGAGACATACTCACTGACGTGGGAGGAGCCATCCATGGTGGTTTGGGCATCTCACCAAGTGGGAACCTGAACCCCGAACACAAATACCCCTCCATGTTTGAACCGGTCCACGGATCTGCACCGGATATTTATGGAAAGCGCATTGCAAATCCGGTAGCCATGGTCTGGGCTGGTGCTATGATGCTCGATTTTCTTGGGGAGAAGGCAGCTCATGATCTAATTTTGGATGGCATTGGCAAAACCCTGGCAGTTGGAGTAAATCTTACCCGAGATATGGGTGGAATTGCTCATACAGAAGAAATGGGATCAGAGATCAGCCATAATATCCTAAATTCATAGAGCCTGAAATATATTTATCCCAAGTGTTAATATGCCCTTGCAAAGGCGTCTAATGTGCATATAAGGTAATAATAATACCGACCAATTAGAGATGGATTTCATAAACAGCGAGCATTCTTGGCAAGTAGATTAGGCAATAATCAATAACTTACCTTATTGACTATCCAACTAGGGTAAAAATCGTAAAATATCTCAAAAAGGATCAAAAGTGCTGGAAACAAACAAACAAATCGCGGATAGAGAAAAATCATCAGCTGCATTAAATTCTGTTTTTGCAGCAATTGGGTTGACATTAATGAAGATAATAGTCGGAGTTACAACCGGCAGTCTTGGTATTCTTGCCGAAGCAGCTCATTCAGCCCTCGATATGACTGCGGCATTTGTAACTTTAATTGCCGTTCGATTATCTGGCAAACCCGCTGATTCGGAACATCGATATGGACATGGAAAGATCGAAAACCTGTCTGCTTTATTTGAGACATTTCTATTGTTAGTCACCTGTGTATGGATCATTTATGAGGCTATCCAGCGACTTTTCTTCAAAAATATTGAGATTGAAGTTTCATTTTGGGCATTTCTGGTCATGGTAATCTCTATTATTGTTGATTATTTCCGCTCAAGAAATTTATCCGCCACGGCAAAAAAGCACAACAGCCAAGCATTGGAAGCAGACGGTCTACATTTCAAAACAGATATATGGAGTTCAAGTGTAGTAATTTTTGGTTTGCTGGGTACTTATATTTCTGAGAGGGTTGAATTTCTGGGTTTTCTCAAACATGCAGATGTATTTGCTGCATTAGGCGTGGCGTTTATTGTCATTTACGTCAGTATCCAATTAGGAATTCGCACAATAAAGGGATTACTGGATTCCACTCCACCAGGATTGGCTGAAAATATTATCCAGGAAGTTAATAATATCCCAGGTGTTATTGATATTCATGATCTTAGAATTCGCGATTCTGGTCCCAATCTTTTTGTTGATGCTCATGTTCATGTAGATGGAAATCAATTAATCAGCGAAGCCCATGCCCTAACCGAAACAATTGAAGCTGTTATGCACAAGGTTGTACCTGGTGCGGATATTCTGATCCATCCTGAACCTGCATATGATATGATGGATGAATCTGAGATCCAACAAAAAATCATGGAAGTGGTCGAATCAATACAAGGTGTCAGTGATTGCCACGAAATTAAAACTCATTATTTTGGTTCGAGACTTTATATAAGCACACATGTTCTAGTGAATGGGAATAAAAATCTTATTGAGACTCATTTGATTACAGAAGCGATTGAAAAAAATATTCTCCATCTTTACCCTGATGCTATTATCAGTATTCACCCTGAACCTCTGCTCGATATTCCGAAATAGATCAGTTTCCAGTTTGTTGAATTATTATCAGCATACGAACTTGATTCAAATGAATTTCTGATCTCAGGAGTGTTCTAGAAAATGTTCGCTGAGCTTTGGTACATAAGATGATGATTGTTCTCTTGGAGATGCTTTATGTACGGTTCTAATGAAAAAATATTGAGGGTTAACCTTACAACTGGTGTTATTACAGAGGAAACACTCAATGAGGATTTCTATCGACTATATCCGGGGGGAAAATCATTAGCTGGTTACATCTTATTAAATGAAATTCCTGCTCATACCAATCCATTTTCACCGGAAAATGTATTGGTCATGGCGAACGGTTTGCTGACCGGAGCCCCAGTTTCTACAGCCACGCGTTATGTTGTTTCAGCACGGTCACCACTAACCAATTGCTATGGTGAATCAGAAGCTGGTGGTTTTTGGGGGCCAGAACTCAAAATGGCAGGCTTTGAAGCCATTGTGATCAAAGGACGGGCAGAAAAGCCTGTTTACATCTGGATACATGATGGAAAGGCAGAGATTCACCCAGCTGTTCACTTGTGGGGTCACGAATCTGCAGAGGTTCAAGAGATAATTCGAACAGAATTGGGAGATGAGAAGATCCGAGTTTTACAAATAGGAATTGCAGGCGAAAACTTGGTACGTTTTGCAGGAATCACCAACGATCTTCGCCATTTTAACGGTCGCAATGGGATGGGCGCAGTAATGGGTTCAAAGAATTTGCGCGCGGTTGCAGTACGCGGCAAAAAACTTTACCAAGTACTTGCACATGACCCGCAATCGCTCAAATCACTTGGAAACAAATTGGCTAAAGAAGTTTGCACAAATCCTCTCAGCTGGGATCTGCAACAACGAGGCACACCTGGTCTTGTTGAACCACTCAATGTAGCTGGCATGCTGCCAACCCGCAATTTCAAACAAGGTACTTTTGAAGGGATGGATAATCTCAAATGGGAAGTATACGAGAAAGAGCTTCTCACCGCCCGGCGCAGTTGTTATGCGTGTGCAGTGCGATGTAAACGGGAAGTGGTGGTGGATGTCAAGGTATCCGCTTATGGGGGTCCTGAATATGAAACTATAGGTGCTTTTGGCTCAAATTGCGGAGTGGATGACATACATGCTATTGCCAAAGCCAATGAGCTTTGTAATAATTTTATGCTGGATAGCATTTCCACTGGTTCAACAATTGCCTTTGCAATGGAGTGTTTTGAACACGGTTTGATCGGTTTAGATGATACTGATGGCATTGACCTTCGTTTTGGGAATGCGTCCGCCATGTTAACCATGATCGAGAAAATAGCCCACCGTCAGGGTTTTGGTAATTTGTTGGCGGAAGGAAGTATGCGCGCAGCAAAAATAATAGGCGGGGATGCGCATTTCTTTGCAATGCAAGTCAAAGGTCAGGAATTGGCAATGCACGATCCCCGCGGGAAATATAATGTTGGGATGGGGTTTGCCATATCCGAGATCGGTGCAGACCATATCGTAGTGACCCATGATACCATGCTTGTAAACCCGGAATCATCTTCTTTCAAGAATGCCGAATCACTTGGGATCCGAAATGCCCAACCTGCTCGGAGCCTGAACGATGAAAAGATGGAACAATTTTATATTTTGGAAAAATGGAACAGTCTTGAAAAAACGATCGGATATTGTTTCTTCGGCCCAGCACCGCGTTCATTCATTCATCCCAATGATGTAGTTGCCTCAATCAACGCTGCCACTGGTTGGAACATGACAATGGAAGAAGCTCTTCAGATCGGAGAACGGGCCACAAACATGGCACGGGTATTTAATGCGCGCGAAGGATTTACCCGCAAGGATGACCGTCTCCCTGAGCGGATGTTTCAGCCACTGGAAAACGGTGCACTGATTGGACAATCCATGCAGCATGAGGAGTTCGAACATGCACTCACGCAGCTCTATGGTCTGAAAGGCTGGGATCCCGAGACAGGCACTCCCAATCGCGAGAAATTAGTGGAATTATCCTTAGGATGGGCGGCAGATCTTTTACTCCACCCTGATCCTTTGACCTAAGAAATGAAACTATATCTTGGTGGATCTCTGGCATTCCATACACCTACAAAGCAAGCAAATTTGGTAATTCCACTAAATTTAGGAACTTCATTGACGCAAGTTATCAGTAATCTAGATATTCCGATTTCCGAAATTCAGTTAACGATATTAAATGGTGAACTAGTAAATCTGAATGAAACTTTTATAAGTGATGACGATGAAGTTCGCTTGTATCCTCCGGTAGGTGGAGGTTAAGAATCCGCTGTATTCAAGTCTATCAATAATACTGGTTTGGAATATATTTCTATTATGGTAATTTCGGATTAAAAACAACCTTCCAAT
>JBDRQK010000377.1:0-2084 GCA_043826315.1 Chloroflexota bacterium | reverse complement strand
CACCAAGATCCGATAAAATAATTTTTTACCCATTTCATCTCCTTGTTAAGGTAAATTGCATTGGATAACTGCCATGTCAATGTCCTTTAACAGTTCATCTCCAGCCGCTACACTGATCTTCATATCTGGAGGAAGAAGAGCTATCGGGATGACTGAATACCCCGTTAGATAGGCTATCCAGTCTTCGGGGACATTATCGCTGCAGAAGGGATAATTCGCGAATTCGGGGATCTTTTCCAGCGATATCCACAATGAGTAGGCTGCGGGTTGCACGCCTGCCAGGGAATATTTTCCGTTTAAGTCAGTAGCAGTTACAGAAACGATCTTTTCTTCAAAAGTACCACTACCTGCCTCCCTTATCAGGATAACGGTCACATTTGCGATCGGTTGATCTGGATCGGATCGATATACTTTTCCTTCAATTTTGCCCGTTAAAGGTATTTCGGGGCTGGCAGTTGGGGGATGGGTGGTAACAGTAGATGTTTCCAAAGCTGGAATGATCGGGTTGATCATGAAGACATATTCGATGACCGTTCCACTGGCATAAGTATCCCATCCATCATTGATCTCATCGTTCATGGTATAGCCAATGCGGATCTCGTGGGGGTAATCGATCCTCCAGCCGGAGATTTCCACACCTGCCCCCTGGGAGGCATATTCCGTGTTGGGCTCATCTTCATACACATATGCTCCTGGCATTCCCATGTAGGCATCATCCCAGTAATTTTGACCGTCGATCATGAAAAAGAATTGCATGTTGTTTATATTTTGTGCAAGAATGGAGTTATCCCTGGCGATCCAGCCGATATAAAAACTGACCGGCGAATCGTAAGGCACATCCACATTTTCAACCCTGCCGGGCTCGAGTTCTCCGGGAATGAGGGTATTGATGAAAAGCGCGCCCGGGCACATATCATAATAGGGGCATGGCGCCAGATTCAAAGAAAGCTGCAGGTTGGCAGGGGAGGTTGCGTTGGTTTTGCTGGTTTGGGTTTGCGAAGGCATCGCCAGGGGGGCTGGAATAAAACTGCAAGCCATCAGGGTAACCAACAACGAAAACAACAAGACTCTTTTCAATTTTCTCTCCTTATGGCTTTTCATTGATGGTTTCCTGCGCATTTCTCTGCGACCTCTTCACTGTAATCTTTGTTTTAGTGGTTCGTACCGTCCTATTGGGTATTGATCTCAGACTCGATCTGCTTGATCTTCAAGTAGGCATTTGTAATGGCTCCGCTGTTGATCATGGCATAGGCAGCGTTGATCTCTGCCACAAACCCATCTGCCGCCACGGGTTTGGATCTTCCAAGGACAAGGACCTTCTGACAAAGTTGCGAGAGGGATGTATCCAGTTCGGTAAGGCTGACGATCCCATCCGCATTCGCATCGATGAAGGCGATGGGTGTCTCGTAGCCTGTAAATGCTCCGTCGCTGGTGAAGTTCCTCAGCAAGAGGATATATCCAACCTGCTGGTCATCCGACATCTGGCGTACCTCCACCACCTCCCTGTCCCAATCTGCACTGAGCGGTCTTTGGGTGTAACTGTGGCCTGCCATGAGCAGTACAAACCCCGCCCCTACATTGATGTTATAACCACCCTCCCAGGCGTAGAAGCGGATATAGTCGTTGCCGAGGTTTTCCAGCATGACGCGACCCTGCGCATCATTGATCTGCAGGATCTTATCCTCCTGGTCGAGGAAGGCTTTTTCTCCCCGGTTCAGGTTGACGTACCAATTTCTACCGACACTGAAACCATCCTGATATGCCTCAACGACCGAGTAGGCTTGCGCCGCGCCTGAACCCGGTTCAATGGCGGGTGTCGATTGGGCAACAGGCAGAATGGATGCAAAAGTGGCAATCGGGGCGTAGGTTGGGGCGGATGTTGTTGAACAGGCTGTTAGAACAAGCAGGAAGATCACAAGGGCAAAGAATTTATTTGTTTTCATTTTCACCTCTTTTGATCGATCACCCCTGCGGGCAGGCGGATTGAACATCCCTCCTGGCAGTCTACATCCACTTAATTATAAGCACAATCGGTAAAATGAACAGTACCGCGCCCGCCAGCGCCAGTGTAATTCGATGCCCAC
>JBDRQK010000376.1:0-6441 GCA_043826315.1 Chloroflexota bacterium | reverse complement strand
TTGGTGTGATATTGGTCATAGGGATAATTTTGGTGGTTGTTGCAAGTGGACGACGACCCGAATCAGAATCAGATCCTTTGAATGCTCGTCTTGCTGAATTTAGTGCCCGTGGTACCCCGGTTACCCTGGAGGAAATTGAATTATCCCAACCCTTCCATGAACGGGTGATTGTCCCAATATTAAGAAAATTGGGGGATATATCAACGAAGTTTACACCCCAGCATGCACTGGAAAACACACGCAAGAAAATTGAATTGGCAGGAAATCCTGGGAATCTGGGAGCGGCATCTTTATTATCCTTAAGATTTGTTGGTGCAGGTTTATTGGGGGGATTAATATTTTTGATCTTCCTGGGATCAGATACCTGGCCGGTAAGTCGAGAAATTTTGGTAACCATTGGATTCACAGTCTTAGGATTCTTCTTTCCCCAATTATGGATAAAAAGCAAAATTGATCGCCGCCAGAAGGGAATTCGCAAGGCGTTACCTGATGCATTGGATCTATTAACTATTTGCGTTGAAGCAGGTTTGGGTTTTGATGCAGCGATGTCAAAAGTGGGGGAAAAATGGGAAAATGAATTATCTCTTGCTTTTACCCGGGCGATCCGTGAAATCCAATTGGGAAAATTAAGGCGTGAAGCTCTTAGAGATATGGCTGAGAGAATTGGATTACCAGAGATGACAAGTTTTGTGGCTGCTGTGATACAAAGCGAGTCGTTAGGTGTGAGTATGGCAAGAGTATTGCGCATACAAGCTGACCAGATGCGGTTAAAACGACGTCAACGGGCTGAAGAGGAAGCTCAAAAAGCCCCGATAAAAATGCTCTTACCTATGGGGTTATTTATCTTCCCTTCGATCATGATTGTTTTACTGACACCAGCCTTAATGCGAATTACATCGGCATTTGGAAATTTATAATTAAACGCGTGGAATCATCTATATATCGACTATATAGTTTAATCTGGCGTAGCCTGGATTGGTTATATCCTCCTATATGCATTAATTGCAAAAAAACTGGATATCGAATTTGTCCAGATTGTCAAAGCTTGATCCTGTTTGTGAAACAACCGTTATGCACTATTTGTGGCTTGCCGAATGTTTTTGAGGGTATATGCTCGCAGTGTAAGAAAAAAAGACCAAGTTATAATTGCTTGCGATCCTGGGCAGTTTATGCTGGTCCAGTTCAAAAAGCTATTCACAGGATAAAATATAAGCGGGATTTTTCTCTGGGATTTGAGCTTGCCAGTTATTTGTCAAGATTTGTGGAGCGACTGCATTTGGATGTAGATGGTGTGGTTCCGGTTCCATTGGGAAAGAAACGTCATAAAGATCGTGGGTATAATCAGGTTAGTATGATCGCATTACCCCTTGCTCTTAAGCTGGGAATAAAATATATCCCTAATGGTCTAATCCGAATTCGGGAGACCGACTCCCAGGTTGGATTAAACGTAATGGATAGGATAAGAAATGTGGAAGATGCTTTTCTAGCAAATTCTGGTCATGTTTCCGGGATGAACATTTTACTTATCGATGACGTCGCAACAACCGGTGCAACTTTAACATCTTGTGCGAGTGCATTAAGGATGAGTGGTGCAACTAATGTTTTTGCCATTACCCTGGCACGTGCATTGGGCAGCCAAGGGATATCACATTTAAAAGAAAATGAATAATATTCTATTAAGCAGGAGGATCAACATATGGCATACGAACTTGATATTTCAGCTCGAAATATGGATGTCACTGATCGTATAAGGGATTATATAGAAAAGAAAGTTGAAAAATTGGATCGCCATTTTGATGATATTGAAGATATTAAAGTAGATCTGGCTTTCTCAAAATCAGTTAGGAGCTCTACTGATCGTTATGTTGCACAGATCACTTCACGGGGACGTGGATTCATGCTACGTTCAGAGGAACCTGCGGACGAGATATTTGCAGCTTTTGATATCGCACTGGAAAAAATGCAACGGCAGGTGGAAAGGTATAAGGGTAAGCGTCAAAAAGGACGAATTGAAGGCCGTTCGATTTCAGAACTTGTCAAAGAAAATGAAACCATTGATGATGAAGAAGTTGCTGTTATTGTCAAAAGGAAGGAATTTGAACTTGTGCCGATGAGCGAAGAAGAGGCATTGGAGCAAATGAAGTTATTGGCACATGAGAATTTCTTCATATTCTTCAATGTTAATAAAAATGCCATTGCTGTGTTATACAGGCGAAGAGATGGTTCCTATGGGTTAATTGAACCAAGAATTCGTCAGTAATCAAACCGGAATTACGATGACCTGGCAACCTAATACCGGGTCATCTCTTATCTAAGAGAAGATTCAATGGAAAATGTAGAGTTTGACGATAATTTATCTAAAGAAAAGAAAATGAATAATAATGAAATTGATTCGACTACGATTAAGACAGCTATTTCGTCTTTATTAGCTGCCTTTGGAGAAAATCCAGAAAGAGAAGGTCTTAAGAGAACTCCCGAAAGGGTGGCAAGTATGTATACAGAGCTTCTCGCAGGGTACCACGCTGACCCGAAGAAAATTGTGAATGACGCATTATTTGATGTTAAATATGATGAAATGGTTATCGTTCGCGATATCGAGTTTTACAGTCTTTGCGAACACCATTTACTCCCATTCATGGGTAGGGTACATGTAGCATATTTGCCAAATGGGAAAGTCTTGGGGTTATCCAAGATCCCAAGACTTGTTGATATGTTTGCCAGGCGATTACAAGTTCAAGAGCGAATGACACGTCAGATCGCAGATTTGATAATGGAGACGCTCAACCCTCATGGTGTAGCTGTTGTTGTAGAGGGACTGCATTTGTGTATGATGATGCGCGGAGTAAAAAAGCATAATGCCCGTATGACCACATCAGCAATGCATGGAGCTTTTCGATCGAACTTAGCAACCCGCCAGGAATTCTTGGATAATATTTCCAGGGGAGCGTCAAGTTTGCAGATTTAAGTCAGATCACTTCTAGGCTTTTTCTTTCGATTTGTATACCAACAGACGACGTTCCTCTTACAACTCCTGGTTTTTCTACTCTGACAATTACATTATTGATGTTTTTATGGCCAAGACAGAGGTTTGCAATATCATCAGCAAGTGCTTCAACAGTGAATCGGGCTGAGTGTTCAACAAACAACTGAACTTTCTTTGTGATATCACCATAATCAACGCAATCCTTTAAGTCATCTGTTTGAGCAGCAAGTTTAGTATTGGTGAACATTCTTATATTTATAAGTATGTTTTGTGGTTGTTTGCGTTCCCATTCATAGACTCCAATTACAGCCTGAACGAGTAAATCTTTGATAAATATTTCATCCATTGGTTATTCCTATATAATCAAATTGATATCATCAAGAAAATTCTTGAGTCTTCTTGCTTGTTTGCGACACATCAAATTAAAGGGTTTTTTTCTTTTATAGCATTTGCATTCTAAGCGGATTTGTTCTACACTTAATTGACTTATGTGTAATAATACCTTAAGGACGAGAAAAAAGCATGTTTCGCTCTGAAATTACCTATATTGGAATTGATCCAACCGCCGGGCGTATGCCATTTACATATGCAGTTTTGGATGCAGATTGTAATCTTGCAGTATTGGACAGCGGAGAAATGGATGATGTTTTGGTGTTCATTACAGCTCAAAAGAATGCTTTTGTAGCGGTAAATGGACCTCAGAATCCAAATCAGGGCTTGGTGAAAAAAGAATTGGAAAGGCAAGGATTGTTGCCAGGTCAAATGCGCGGAACAGATATGAGGGTGGCAGAATATCTGCTTCGAGAAAAATCCATTGTGATCTCGCCTACTCCAGCAAAGCGAGAGTATTGTCCCGAATGGATGCAGTTAGGCTTCTCTCTTTACGAAAAGCTGGATGAGGCTGGTTATTTACCATACCCCAATGATGAAGCTCCGCGACAATGCCTTGAAACACATCCGCATGCAGCTTTCTGCGTCTTGCTTGACCAGCAACCATTATCCAAACCTACATTGGAAGGTCGATTACAGCGCCAGTTAGTATTGCACGAAGCTGATGTCGGCATTAGAAACCCGATGAAATTTTTTGAAGAAATCACACGCCATCGATTAATGAGAGGTGTATTTCCATTTGAGATGACCTATACTCCTGAACAATTAGATGCATTGGTCGCCGCATATACTGCTTATTTGGCTGCTAGAGAACCACAAAAGATCGTATTTGTTGGTTCATTAGATGAAGGTAGGATCGTTTTACCTGTGTGTGAATTAAAAAATACATATTGATTATTTGTTAAAGCCTGATCACTTGTCCGCAGAAACCGCAAGTGATACTATCCATACCTCTTACTATTACTTGGTCAATCTTTCCTCCGCAGCTGGGACATTCTGTTGGTGCGGTCCTTACTTTTTCAACATCAGCTTGATCAATCGCAAAAGCGCGATCTTTATCAAATTCCTTGGTAAGAACACGGTTAATTAACCTTTGCCAAATCGCGCAATCCTGCCAAATGTGAAAATGTGCTGTTCGGACCTGTGCACCTGAACCAAAGACAATATCAAGGTGATCTTCATTCTTAAGCATGCCTTGCTTGCTTGTCTTGATATCCTCAACCAATGCTACCGGTACATCAAGCAATAAATTTTGGATTTTTTGTTTTTCTGTAGCAATAAAAAGAATCTTCTTTGTTGCTACTTCTTCCTTCTGCTCGAAAGCCAATCTTTGATCCGTTAGGTAAAGAACTCCCTCGGGGTCATCTTTTTGTTCTTTCCCTGTCTTACACCAAACAGATTTAACAGCCATTACGCCAGCTTCATTGGGCATGAGCTTGAATGATGCTTCTGATATTTGTGTGAGCATCCATTCGATATCACTCAGGTGAGTACCCATCTTCTGAACCTGGCTAGATATGCTGTCGTACATTCCAGCAATCGTTCGTTCAGCTGAGGAAACATTGCTTTCAAGATTACTAACACTTGATTGTAAATTGTTGAGAATTGGTCGGGCAGATATGGGATTATTTAAGGATGCTGTCAGTCGAGGCAATTGTGATTCGATTGTTCTTAACTTAGCACCCAATGGAGCAGATTGAAGATTTATTTGCTGTTGAATATTGGGAAGGATGCTTGCCCATTGTCTGCCAAAATCTTTAGCCTGAGTCTCGAGCGATTTTTCAAAGACATAACCCCTCTGGCGTAAATTGGCAACGCGTTGTTCCATACTTTTTATGGTCGTTTGAATATCTTCCAACGCATCTCTGGATTTTGTTAATCGAGCACCATCTTGTAACATGCCTATCTTAGCGTGTAAAGAACTAACCTCAGTTGTGATTTGTTGCATAGGTGTGGGAGTTGTCATTTTTTCCTCCAAATATTAATTATTTCTCAAGTGCAATTATTGCACAATTATATTATTAAGGCAAATTATTTTCATAGAAATACCACATTTTTCAAACCATTCTGATCATTAAAAATCCAATTCTCACATTCCTTCTTGTTAATTCCACCTCTTTTATTGGGGAGAGCGAAGTTCTTGCTGGAAATAGTAATTTCTTCTCCTTAAAAGAGATATCGAACTTGTACTTGTTTTGTGATGTTGGTGTTTTGCTTGAAAACCATTAGGCAGTATGATTTCATCATAATCAGGTGAAGTAACAATAACAGCACATTAAAAACCCTCAGGAATCGTGAACTTCCTTTCTAATTATGAAAATATATGAATTAATAAAATTAAGTTATATAAAAAAGAGTACATGGTAAAATCTCTAGAAGATCCTGAAGAGACGAAAGGTTGGAAAATGAACAAAAAAGAGCTACAACCAAGGGCAATCAATACTATTCGGTTCTTATCAGCCGATATGGTCCAAGAGGCAAATTCCGGACATCCCGGTTTGCCGATGGGGGCTGCAGCAATCGCCTATACAATCTGGACGCGTCATTTACATCATAATCCCCTAAACCCAAACTGGCCTGACAGGGATCGTTTCATTCTTTCAGGCGGTCACGGGTCAGCATTGCTTTACTCTCTTCTCCATTTGACAGGTTATGAATTGAATTTGGATGAGTTGCGAAGATTTAGGCAATGGGGTAGCCTGACTCCTGGACATCCAGAATATGGGCTCACACCTGGCGTGGAGACAACCACTGGTCCATTGGGTCAGGGTTTCAGCAATGGTGTTGGATTTGCTGTCGCAGAAAAACACTTGGCGGCTGAGTTTAATACTCCTGAATTCTCAATTGTTGATCATTATGTTTATGCAATTGTTACTGATGGGGATTTAATGGAAGGAATTGCTTCCGAAGCAGCTTCCTTGGCTGGCCATTTAATGCTTGGAAAATTGATTTATCTTTATGATGACAATCGAATAACGATTGATGGTTCAACAGATTTGGCTTTTACAGAAGATCGAAAAGCCCGATTTGATGCATACGGTTGGCATACCCAGGTGGTGCCAGATGGA
>JBDRQK010000375.1:0-3692 GCA_043826315.1 Chloroflexota bacterium | reverse complement strand
ACTTGTCAACAAAAGGTTATCCGGTTCAACATTCAGATCTGGGATCTTGACAATCTGGCGTTCCAGTGCGGCGCGGCCGGCATAACTTTCGCCAAGAGGCACATGTGCAAATCTGACGACTTTGGTGTGGAATCCGATATCTGCAGCGTATTCCAGCATTTTCGAATAGGAATTTAAGATCAAAATATCAGCCGCATCGATTTCCAGTTCCTTCGATACATGGCTGAGAATTTCAGAAAGGCTGAGTTTTAGATCAAAATTACCTGCGATGGCACGATCTATGGCGCTTGAAGCTTTAAGATGCTCAAGTTGCCTTAAAATCCTTTTCTGCGCTTGCTTGAGTGCGGTGATGTCACGCGCGATCCCTTGAAAACCCACAATCGCTTTACCGCTGTAATGCGGAATTGATAAAACTTCCACATTATGGACGATTCCATCCTTGCCCCGCACCTCGTATTCTATTGCATCGTCCAGCAAACTCTGTCCCTGGAGAATTTTTGTCAGCCTGTTCCTGTATTGATCCAAATATTTATCCGGGATGATGTCCCAAATATTCATGGAAAGTAATTCTTCTTCGCTGAATTTAAGTTCCCTGCACATGGTCTTGTTGACGGTTGATATATTGCCTGATGATTCAATGATGAATATTCCATCCGGGCTTTGATTAACCAGGTCATGATATTTCTTCTCATTCTCCTGCAATGCAGCTATGATGCGTTTGTGCTCAGAGATGTCACGGATATTGCATTGGATCACTTTTTCGTCACCCACCAAATAAACGTTGCTGACGAATTCAACTTGAACCAGTTGCCCATCCTTTGCTTTGAGAGGCAGGTCTTCGTAGCGAATATATTCATTCTCCTGCAGCGCTTTAAAAGAATCCTGACTATCCTTAATATCCTTGAACGCCCCCACCTCCCAGAGCTTCTTTTCCAAAAATTCTTCGCGGGTATAACCCAACATTTTGATCAGATAAGGATTGACATCCTCGATCATTCCTGTAACGGCATCCAGAATCAATACTCCATCCTGAGCTGCTTCAAACAGGCGGCGGTAGCGGATCTCTGAATCTCTTTTGGATAAAGCACTTGTTTTCTTCATCATATGTCAGGAACTTTTTTAAAAATTTCCGATCAGAAAGCTCTTTTGTACCGAAAGAAATTTTAGTACTTAAATCTTATGACAAACAACCCCCAACCGCATCCATCGGTTGGGGGTTGTTTGACTCCGCCACTTGGGGGAGGCGGTATGAGCGACTTATGGGAGAAAAGGCAAACCACGGACAGCACTGCAAAACGCAGAAGTTGATCCCAGCGTCCAGCAGCTGTAATAAGTGTAAATGATCAACAGGATGATGATCACCACGAGAAATCCACCCACATTGCGAAATAATTTGGAGATCGCCAGCAGGATGATTGCGCCTCCCAGCGACACCAAAAGGGCAGGCAGGCTGAAATTGCCCTGGTTGATCGTGCTGACGTTGAACAAGGGGCTCAGGAAATAGCCTCCTATGAATGCGCCCACGATACCCACAATAATATCGGCGATCAGCCCCTGGCGTTTATTGGTATGCATGATAAGGCTGGCAACCCAACCGACCACAGCTCCTACGAGCAGCCAGATTATAAAATTGATCATTTTTCTCTCCTTCTGATTTAGTCGTCGATAATGAACGTGACCTTTAATTGGACCCGGTATTCGGTGATATTGCCTTCACCATCCAGGTTGATCTGTTGATTCTGGACCCAGGCAGATTTTAAATTTCTCAATGTTTTTTGAGAGCGTGCGATCCCCTCTTTGATGGCGTCATCAAAACTCTTGGGGGAAGATACAATGATCTCGGTTACTTTTGCTACAGACATGATAAAACTCCTTCAGGTTGGTTCCAAATGGATTAAAGTGTTAATTAATTCTTTACTTCATTATTGTACGGTCATTCCAGGCTGATCACATCCATCTTCCGGGGAGTGTTTTTCTACGCCACTTGGGGGAGAAATCAGGTTTTAAATATCCTTATTTTTGGAGGTTCTTATTCACCTGCTTCCTCATCAAGCTGTGTGCGGCTTTCAGCCATTGGGGAGCCTTCCAGTGAGCGGGTGATCTGTTCGCGCAATCCTCTCTTGCCAGGCTTACGCTTTCCGCGGTTTTTTAAGGAATCCAACAGCAAAGTGGTCGTACTTTGGGTAAGTTTTTTTAAAGCCTGCGAGGAGAGCTTTTCGCCTTTTTCAAACCAGCGCACAGCCGCGTAACCCATAACCACAGTTGTGGATGAAGCGATGGCCGCGCTCAACAGCCAACCCGGCAGCCCGCCCAGTTTACTCAGCTCCTGGAAGAGCGTCCGGCCTAAGAAGCCCAGGCCAAAAGTAGCCACCAGTTCAGTTGCACGCTGGAGGGTTATCTTATAGTTATAAATACGTGCAACGCTTACCACCATGATCGTTTGGGTCGCCACCAATGGTAAGAAATCGATCACCGGTAGTGGAGCCAGGGCAATGGCGGCAGAGATCGAGGCTGAGCGGACAATGGATTGCCATGCCAGTTGCCAACGGTATTCAGGCAAGGCTTGACCCAGGGCAGCGACCATCCCGGGTTCACTGGCTGCCACAGCCAGCAAAACTTTTCCCAGGTTCTTGCCATCTTTGGCAACCATCGGAATGATCTGGTCCGGCTGCAAACCCAGATTCTGTGCTGCATTCGCTATCACTGCCGGCAGGTCTTTATGCCCAACCAGGTCTATCTTATTCAATACAACCACAAAAGGTTTTTTGAGCTCCGATAATTCGTTGAACAGTTCCTGTTCGGTCTTCTTGATGCCCTGGATGGCATCAAAAACCAGTAATATAAAATCAGCTTGCCCGGCTGCATACAAAGCACGGTTCTTCTCCTGTTCTCCAAGACTTCCTATGGCATCTGCTCCGGGAGTATCAACCACCTCAAACAAGGCGGCATCCGCTATTTGATTTTCTTTTGTGGTACCCGGCAGGGGGCTGACAATTGCTTGATCTTGTTTTTTTTGTACAAGTTGGTTATAGAGGGTGGATTTGCCAACATTGGTCGGACCGAGGATAACGACCCGGTGTTTTTGCCCGAAAGCCTGCCGGATTTGGGAAGTTGATAACTTGACCAGCAGTTTGACCAATTTTGTGTCGGATGGGAAACCGACCAAAACCGAAAGAAAACTGGCTTTTTCATTTGGACCCAACGTTTCCCAGATCCCGGTCACTTTCGATTTTACATCGGGGGGAAAAAGATTCAGAAGATCTTCAAAAAGAGTCATGGGAACCTGCAATCTATTTTAACGGAAATATCAAGTTGGCAGAACTTTATTAGTAATTTTAACTTATTAAAGCAAGCACGATCCAGTTTTCATCCTTAAAGCGAAGGATAACGCATCAAAATATCAATGCGATCTCCATCCAGGATGATCCGTGTGATCTCCTTTGTAAACACGGGTTCCAGGGTTGCAAGAATCATCCTTAACCCCGGAACCCATACAACCAAAGCTGTTAGAGATCTTTAACGAATGTTGCCAACAACAGCAAGGCAAGCCCGCCTATGGCGAGCCAGAAAGCATATTGGCTCAAACCGGCCACGATACCCTGGCTACCCAGAAGCGCCAGAATGCCAAGAATAAGAGCAACCCACCAAGTAACGACCTTTGGAGCACTAAGTTTCATTTTAAATCTCCTTTT
>JBDRQK010000374.1:0-5930 GCA_043826315.1 Chloroflexota bacterium | reverse complement strand
CCAGCCCCGACCTGGGGGTAATAGGGCTGCCAGATCAGGCAGCCGTGTGCTGCCCAGAATTCCTGTAATTTCAGGAGGATGGATTGAAAATTTTTAGGTTCGGTCATGGTGCATCCAGGTGTTAATGTGATCTTGGAGTGTTTGAAAGATTATACCGTAAAGCCAAACAAAAGAGGCTTGCATGGTTCCACTCATTATCAAGCAGATCATTCCCTGATTGGCGACCGGATTTTTATGAAATTATCTGCCAAATGAACATTCAGGATCTGCAGTGATGAGATCGACTCTGTACCAGCTCAATGGGGTTGATTGTCTCAAGTATAATATCAACACATTCTTTTGTTAGCCATAGCACAAACCCGGGAGAATTATCAATGGAAAACTCTGTCAAACCAAACCGTCTGGCACTGATCAGTTTTATTTGCGGGGTGATCGCCCTGCTCAGTCTTGGGCTATATTATATATTGTTTGGGAAGGCATATGGAACCGCAACCGGGAATATTAACCCTTTACTGCCATCAATCATGGACCTAACGGTGCCTGTGCGGAATGTATTCAGCGCAGCTGCGGTAATAACGGGTATCTTAGCGCTGGTGGAGATCAAGAAAAAAGAAGGCGCTGACAAAGGCAAGCTTTTAGCCTGGGTGGGTATCCTGCTGGGTGCGGCCTGGTTTCTCGTCCGCATTGTGGTCGGGGTGGTCTTCTTATTGGGAGAAATTCTGCATTGAGCGGAAAAGAAAGACACTGAGGGTTCCTGACTGACCAGCATCCCCTTGAATTGGATCAACCTTGAATAGGTTTCGCACCCCACAAGAGAAAGAGGTGGAATCCAAAATTAAACAGCCGGGAAGCCAAGTTTCCGGCTGTTTTTGATCGTCAATCCCATCCACAGGTGCTTGATGGAGGACTAGGGTGAGCGCTCCAGTGTGCCTCCAGGGACTTCCACTCCCGCCTCCACGACTTCCATATCGTCATTACTCGAAGTTGCTGTGGTCAGTTTCGCCCAGTCAACATATAGAACGCCAGCGGCAGCATCCCGGTAGAAGCCAAGACCGACCTGCCCGGTCGTGAGGGTGGGATCGGACCCATTCCAAACCAGCTTGTTGTTAATGTAGAATTTCAGGGATGATCCAGATGCAACCACCTTGAGCGTATTCCAACCGTTCTTGACGATGGCTGTACTGGTGGTCCAATCTTTCAGTGCAACATAACCTCCCGCGCTGGTTATTTCGTGGACGGAAAACAATCCGCTATTTGTGTATGAGAACGTATAGGATGGTCTCCAAAAATTATCGCTTGTGAAACTGGTCGGTTTTCCCCGAATTATGATGCGGTTAGAACAATCCCTGCAGGTTCCCGTACGCTTCATGCGGACCTGGTAGGTCATGTCAGAATAATTCCCGCTGTGCTTGGCAGAGGCGAAACTGTTGGCAATCCCAATTGAGCGGTAATATTTGTCCTGAAAAAGCGACCAGTTGCCTTTAACCTTCCACCAGCCAGCTGAGGAGCCGTTGAAACTGGAGATGAAACCCGTTTCAATCTGCTTGCGCCAACCCCTATCTGCCACGCTGAAGATACTGCAGCCGGAAGCGTTGCAGGCCTTGACCCAGTAGTAATAGGTCAGACCGGGGGAGGCAGTGGTATCTGCGAAGGAGGGGGTTGTTGGTCTGCCCAGCAGAGTCTTGGTGCCGCTCAATGTCCGAGCCCGGTAGACGATGTACCTGGTTGCCCCACTGGAGGCGTCCCAATCCAACTGCACCCTGTCAGTATACGTCCCGTCACTGGCTTGCAGGTTGGTCGGGCGGGGAGGCTTGCCTATATTAAAGTTGGCGATGACCGACCTGGTTGTGGTCATGCTAACGGTACAGGTGCCCGTACCGGAACATCCTGCTCCGCTCCAGCCGGTGAAAGTGGAGCCGGTGGAAGGCGTTGCCGTCAGGGTTACACTGGTGTTGTAGTTATAGCTGTGGGAACAGATCGACCCACAGTCTATACCACTCGGACTGCTGGTGACTGTGCCCAACCCAGTCCCGCTCTTACTGACATTTAATTGATATACATTGATCGTGTAATTAACCGTTACCGTGCGGTTGCTGTATGGCATGGTGACCGTATTGCTGGTGGAAGTGCTTGCATTGTTGTTCGTCCCGTTCCAACTCCAGACATGGTATCCAACAGCGGGGCTGGCAGTGAGATTAATGCTCGCACCTCCATGGTATTTTCCAGTTGTACATCCGCTGGAATTAGCAGGACTAGCCACGGGGTCGCTCCCACTACCCGTATGGGTTCGCACCAAGGTGTAACAGGGTTCAGCAGCAGCCGTGGTGAAGGACCAAAAGGCAGTACTGCTATTATTGGAATATGTCTGCTTTTTATTTGGATCTACTCCGTTCTGCGTAAGAACATGCCAGTAATAAGTGGTACCAGGGGTAAGATTGGTGAGGGTTTTACTGGTAGATGTACCATTGTCATACCAGGCTGTTGAGCAAGTGTTGTCATTGGTGGTATCGATGCAATAGGCATATTTTGCTGCACAGGAACTGGAGCCCCATGTGAGCGTCACGCTGGTTGGTTGATTGCTGGAGCCATTGGAAGGGCTGCTCTTATTGAATAAGCCAGGTTTTACATATAAATCAACATAGGATGTTGAAGTTGTATTATGCGTCCCTCCAGTCTTAATGCGAATCGCATTATCGATAAAGCCATTCACCCCACAAGAAGTTGCCACAAAAGTCGGGTTCCAGATGTTCGATTGTGCGAACATATCTCCAACAACATCTGCAGAACGTTGCCCCGAAACAAGTGAGACACCAGCATTCAGCGATTCAACCGTTGAATATATTCCATAAGCAAACCAATTTGCAGCCTGCCTTGTAATACTCACGTTAAAATTTTGATCTTTCGTCACAGTGACACTGCTTGGCTTGGTAACTGTTAATGATGGCGATTCGGTCACTACCGAAACCTGAAAGGCATATTTCTGCTTAACATCCGTCCCTGGAATGTCCGTGCCTTTTACGTAGACCTTCCAAGTTCCAGCTGCAGGGTCATTTCGCCTCATTTGCTCAACAGTGTTTATGGTTGAATTGGAATTGTAGCTGGTCCCGGAAGGCGATTCCAATCTCAGGTCCAAATTATTGACCAGCGCAGGATTGGCATTTGTACTACCAGCCTTATCCAGGTAGGTCATTGTGACCTTTATGTACTTTGCCCCGCTGGGTACAGTTATATTCGCATATTGCTCTTGAGATTCGCTTACTTCACCAACATAGCGGCTATCCACCGCCTCTCCAGGCATCTTATAGATGAAATCCAGGGCATTGGCGCGGCCATATCCGTCCGGAAAGGACGTCTGGTTAGGCTTGATGCCCAGGTAGACAGCGCTATTGAGCAGGGCAGCTTTCACTCGATCTGAACGTAAATTGGGGTAAGCATCCAGATATAACGCGATCAAACCGGATATATGCGGAGTAGCCATACTGCAACCATCCCAGGTCGTATAACTTGTACCTAGATTGGGAGAGGTGATCCAACGACCGGGAGCATTGATATCGGGTTTTTCGCGCCCATCATCCGGGAACCCGAGATCATTAAGGGAAGAGACAAGATCAACATTGGAAGCCGACGCCAGGGTGGGAGGTCCACCATTTGGGGTCTGGGGTGAGCCATCCTGCGTTGCACCCACGGAAATGACATTCTTTGCAATGCCTGGTGACCACATGTCACTGGTATCAGGTGCATTGCCGTTGCAAAAAACAAGCGTAACCAGTTCATTATCTCGAGCCCATGTATCGGTATCGCTTGCACCACTATCATAATTTCCATTAGTATCGGATCCCCAACTATTGCTGATAACATCGGCACCACGGTCTGCCACCTCATCAAAAATGGCAGCATAAGCCCCACCTTTCCAAATAGAATTACAATCGAAAACCCGTTCGATGACCAGGATTGCTTCCGGGGCGACACCCGTCAGGGTCTGGCTGTTAAAAGTGCTGCTACCCCCGATCGTGCCGGCAACATGGGTACCGTGCCCAGCGCAATCAATGGGGTTGGTGTCGTTGTCAACCCAATCTTTCGCAAATACAAAGGTTGTATCGGAGAAGTGGGTATGGGTATCATTGATGCCGGTATCGATGACCCCCACGCTGACCCCGGTCCCATCCAAACCATAAGACCAGACATCATCGATATGCATGACATCAATGGAAGTGGCGAGCCCAAGTGTTATCTCTGTTTTTGGTTCGATCCACTTAATGAGAGGGTTGTTCAGATAAGCTTGGACCTGCAGCGGGGTTAAGACCGCATCATAGTTCAAGGAGCCTTCAATATGCTGCAGGAGGCTATTCTCATCAGGATCGAGAGGTTCGAAGGCAACCAACCTGACCTTGAAGGTCGTATTCCCGCTGGCAAATTGATAAGGATCCATTTGAGCAGGGTCATATTTCCATTCCGGTCGCATGGGGGCAACGGCATGGATGTAAGGTTGTCTCGCCAGGATGTCGACCTTGTCGATCGGAACGCTCACAATGAAGGCCTGTTCGGGGATGTAATCCAATTCCCGATATCCCCAGGAATCCAACTCTGCAACCTGGGTGGGGGTAGGATCCCCACTGTATTGAACCACGATATAAACGGTTTGAGGTTTCCCGGAAGATTCAGCCATGGCTTGCTGATACTGGGTCTCCAATTTAGCATCCAAACCTGCTGTGAGGAGGAAATCACCAG
The DNA here is from genome assembly GCA_043826315.1 of Chloroflexota bacterium. Classification (GTDB taxonomy): domain Bacteria; phylum Chloroflexota; class Anaerolineae; order Anaerolineales; family Villigracilaceae; genus UBA12087. The sequence goes on along the minus strand of JBDRQK010000374.1, from coordinate 1,202 downwards.
ACTTGAAATGCAGTGCCCCAATCTCGCCTGTGGAATATTTATCCTGAACCGATTCCCGGGTATTTGGATCGAAGGGGACATCCAGCATTGTAAATTCATCCTGGAGTTCCAATTCCGGCAGCTGAGCTTCATCCGGAGAATAGAGACCATCTGAAACGATCTCAACCGGGTCCAGCAAAGGCGGGTCGTTTGAATCCTCTGCCCCGGCGATGCTGCCGCTGATAAAAATGGTCAACAGCAGCATTGATAACATGATGAATCCAAATTTTCTCCCGTAATTTTGTAAGAAACCTGTTATCTTTTTCATCATTCCCTCCCGACCTGGATCTGATTGGTTGGCAGCTCGATAAAATCCATTTGCACCTCAGCGTCATCATCCTGGAGAAATTCAAATGTTCTCAGGAAATTATTGACCAGTCCCTCAGCACTCTGTTGATCAAGATCAATTCCAGGTTCAAAATAAATTTCAAGATCTTTTGAATTGCCAACTGCCTGGATCTCAGCTGTACCCGATGTGCTATAGATGGCATAGGTGGACTCAATTATGTCAATGTAAATTCTATTCCCCAAGAAGAAGTCTTTTTCATATTGATAATCACATGTTTTACAAAGCTCAGCACCCTGATAATATTCCACTTGAGGTTCGTGACCAATCCTGATCCAATATCCATTCTCGGAAGCTTTTTGGAAGATAAATTGGTAATCGGGTAAGAAAACAGGATCTTTTAACAGAACTTGATAGCGTTTGTTTTCCAATAACCCGGCGCCTTGCAATTCCTGGCTACAGGCGGCACAATTTGTGATAAGAATGGTGAGAGAAAAGAGGAAGAGAGATATGACTATCACAGACTTTTGTTTTCGTTTCATTGAGTCTTTCTAATTGCTAAAACCATTTATCTTGAATCAATACCTTAATTACAATTAAAACATATCCAATGCGTTTTTCACAAACCTACGATTTCCCACGTGGAATCAAAGAAGTTCAACATCAATCGGTAGGTACCATAAAATTATATAATAAATTTTTAGAAGATTCAAGATATTTCAGGCAGTTTTCCATCTTTTTTTACTGCCTTGTCATCCAAAGGATTTTGGAATACCATAATAGACAATCTGCATGGATAACCCTATTGACCTTACTTGTGACATCCTGATCATCGGAGCCGGACCGGCAGGTCTCTCCACCGCCCTGCACCTGGCAA
>JBDRQK010000373.1:0-2647 GCA_043826315.1 Chloroflexota bacterium | reverse complement strand
AACCAAGTGGTAGCGGTCGTCCTAATGGTGGAGGACGCCCTGGAGGTAATCGTTCAGGCGGTCGGGACGATAGCCGTCGTGGTAGCAGCAATAACCGTAGATAATATAAAAAAATGGCGACCTCCGGGTCGCTTTTTTGATCCATATTTTTTTGTCCAATCAGCCCAACTTATCTTCAAGTTGCTTTTTCACATTAGGCCATTCGGAATCCAAGATACTATAATAAACGCTATCCCGGACAACACCTTCGGGAGTTATCATATGTTTTCGGAGAATGCCTTCTTTTACAGCCCCCAAGCGTTCAATTGCTGCTTGGGAACGGTTATTACGAAGATCTGTTTTAAATTGAACGCGGATGCATCCCAACATTTCAAAAGCATATTTTAATAATAGGTATTTGCTCTCAGTGTTAACTGGAGATCGTTGATAATCTATCGAATACCATGTCCCGCCGATCTCCAGTCCTTTGTGATCGGGGCGCATATCCAAGTACCTGGTTGCTCCCACCACTTTTCCGGATGCCAAATGTTTAACTGCAAAAGGTAGATCATTCCCTGAATCACGCCGTTCCAGAATATCTTTAACCCAATCTCGCATCAAATCCTCAGAGACCGGATAACCATACATCATATAAGCCCAAATACTTTTGTCTTTTCCAGCTATTGCCAGTTCTTTGACGTGGCTTTCTGATAATGGTTCCAGACTAACAACATTCCCTTTCAACGTAACCCGTTCGTGCCAGATATAATTATTCATTCAAACCCGTCCTGCGTCGGTAAAAATGGCATTCGTGGACCATTTATCCTTAAAGATTCAGAAATAGCAGCGCGTAATGCTGTGCGATCATCCCAGGCATATTCTTTAGTTCCAAAACACATGGATTGTTCGTGTCCTTTTCCACAACAAATGATAAGGTCATCAGGTCTTGCGATTTTAATGGCTTGCCTGATGGCATTTCCTCTATCTCGAATGCACCAATAATTTATTCCAAGAACTCCATTCTGCAAATTTGCCCCATCAGCCATTTCATTCAAGATCATTTCCAGAGATTCTGTTCGAGGGTCTTCGGCAGTAAAAATTGAAATATCTGCCAGGGAAATTGAAGTTCCAGCCATTAATTTTCTTTTTTGCCTATCCCGTAATCCGGCAGACCCAACCACCGTAATAACTCTACCTTTCGTCATCTTCCTTGCAGTTTCTAAAGCAACTTTTAATGCATTTGGAGTATGTGCGAAATCCACGATTGCAATGAAATCCTGACCACAATTAATACGTTCCATCCTCCCGGGAACCCCCTCGATGGCATTGATCCCTTTTACGACAACATCAGGGTCAATACCCAAACCTACAACCCCGGTTGAAAAAGCAGCCAGGCAGTTTAATATATTAAATTCTCCCACAAGATTACTTTTAACTTTAATCTCCCTATTGGCAAGAAAATTAATATTATATTCAGAACCTTCATTGAAAAATCTTATATCCTTTGCAAAAATATCCGCTTCCGAATCGATGGCATAGGATATTGTTCTTAAATTGGGGATCGCATTTAGATACTCATATGAAGAGTCATCCCTGTTAAGAACAGCCAATCTGATGTCATTTAATTTTTTCTTGTGAGCATCAATTAAGGAAGTAAAGAGCCTTGCTTTTGCTGCCCGATAATTATTGAATGAGCCATGCTGGTCAAGGTGTTCATGCGTTATATTCGTGATAACCCCAATGTCAAATTCGCAGGCGTCCACCCTGTATTGTTCCCATCCATGTGATGTTGTTTCCAGAACAACATGTGTAATTCCCTCGTCAACCATCATCGAAAGCAATCTCTGGACTTCCGGAGCATCTGGTGTAGTAACATGAAAGCCAGTGTCCAAAACCTTATCACCAATAACAGCACTTAAGGTAGATATCATTCCTGCTTTGATTCCGGCTGTCAACAATATGCTGAAAATCAAGTTTGTTGTAGTTGTTTTTCCATCTGTCCCTGTTATACCGATCATAACCATTTTTTTGGCTGGATTGTCGTAATAAGCCGCAGCCAGGTAAGCCAACGACTGTCTGGAATTCTCAACTTTTATATAAGGAACATCACAATCAATAATATCCTTTTGTCCCACTACGAGAATTGCTCCCATTTCTATTGCTTTATCAATATAACTATGCCCATCTACAGATTGACCAGGGCATGCAACAAAAACATAGCCGGGTTTTACTTTTCTTGAATCTGCAGTAATCCCATATATACTTATATTTGGAATATTTACTGGTTTAAACAAAAAGGGGAAGGATGCAAATATTTCCACAAGCGGGACAATGCGATCCGGTATTTTCATGGTTACTAATTATCTCACTTCCAGTGTAATGCGTAAATATATTATTCTCTCCATGAAGATGCATTGTAATTTTTTTTATGTTTAGTGATAAGGTTCTATGTTCTCTTAACAAACATGCGCCTATTGCATCTGATACGAAACTATCATACCTGAAGAGACAAGTTAGATATTCAAATCTTAGAATCAATAATAGATAAGGTCTTCTTAAATTATAAGAGGGTTTCAGCTAATTTAACCAAAACCCTCTTACAGTCTTAAAAAGAATTATTGAAGATTCTGGCGAAGATCATCCAATTTTCCAGCAACTGAGCCATCCA
>JBDRQK010000372.1:0-3326 GCA_043826315.1 Chloroflexota bacterium | reverse complement strand
TGATGATTTCTCAATTTTCACACAGCAAGCTATCCTGGATATTGCCAATACCATCACAGGCGTTTTGACAATTTTTCTGGGCGGGGTAGCAGCCATATCTTTGCTTGTGGGTGGGATTGGTATTATGAATATTATGCTGGTTTCAGTCACAGAACGAACACGCGAAATTGGATTGAGGAAAGCCCTTGGAGGGCGAAAGCGCGATATCACCATCCAATTTTTAACTGAATCAAGTTTACTAAGCCTCTTTGGAGGATTGATCGGTATTTTCCTTGGTTGGCTTATCTCGCTAATCGTCGGTAAAATAGCCGCAGCAAGTGGTACACCTTTCACTCCAGTTGTTGGATTGGATTCGATCCTGCTTGCCACGTTATTCTCCACTGCAGTTGGTTTATTCTTCGGAATTTATCCAGCCACGCGAGCAGCCAACCTTGAACCGGTTGAAGCTCTACGATCTGAATAAAACCAGGTGATGTATGATCAAGATACAAGAAATATCTCCCGACCAACTCAATGCATATGCGAAAGTACCGATTTCCTTTACTGTTTCTTCAATATTGCAGATTGAGCTTCTTCAGAATGGTTTGGGTGGCATACTTCTGAAGGAGGAACCTGTAGAATTTCCCTATCGAAAGGATTATGACGATTCTCCTGAAGGTGGACCGTTGAATTGGTCATCTCATTTTGAGATTAAAAATTGGGGATTCTTTCTGGCATCAGATAACTTAAAACCAATCGCAGCTGCTGCGATTGCATTTAATACAAATGGGGTTAATATGCTTGAAGAAAGGGATGATCTATCCGTTCTTTGGGATATCCGTGTACGACAAGAGAATCGAGGGTCTGGTATTGGTAGGACGCTATTTACCAGGGCATGCGAATGGTCCGCTAATCATGGTTGCCGGCAAATGAAAATTGAAACTCAAAATATCAATACCCGGGCATGTCATTTTTACAGAAACATGGGATGTAATCTAGGAGGTATCCATCGGTATGCTTATCTTCGTGATCCGAAAATCGCCCACGAGATAATGCTGAACTGGTATATTGATCTTTAATTGATAATACCAAAGCTTGGATTCTGTGTTAACAGTTTATATCAACTGGAATAAGAAAAGAAATCTACAAACTTCCTAGACCATCATAAATTCAATTCCTTCGGCAAAGCAGTTATTAGCCTCAAATATGGTAAAAAATAACATCCTCGTTTTTCATCTCAATCTACAATTCGATATCTTCCGGCTTCCTCTTCGAGGTATAATTTTGCAGTAATTAAGACCATAATGGTAATAATTTTAACTGATCTACTTTCACTTTGAACAAGGAGAATTTCATGCAGGAACAATTCAATCAACTTAAAGACAAACTTGCGGATATATCAAATCTATCAAGAGCGATGGGGTTACTCGGTTGGGATCAACAAACCTACATGCCACCTGCTGCAGCTGAAAGTCGCGGCAACCAATTAGCTTTACTTGGAAAGCTTGCTCAAGAAATGTCGATTTCACCAGAATTAGGAAAATTGATTGATAGATTAAAAGAATTTTTACCTGATCTTGATCCTGACTCTGATGAAGCCTGCATCATATCAGTCTCATCCAAAGATTACGATAAAGCCACCCGCGTACCTGTTGAATTTGTCGTGGAGCAAGCCAAAGTAACAGCCCTGGCTCAACAAGCCTGGGTGGAAGCCCGTCAACAATCTGATTTTAGTATTTTCTTACCACACCTGGAAAATGTTGTTGAGCTTCGCAAAAGATATGCGAGTTTCTTCCCGGAAGTTGATCACCCCTACGATGCCTTATTAGATGATTTTGAACCCGGTATGAAGACTTCTGAGGTGAAAGTCATTTTTAATGATATGCGCCCCAAACAAGTGGAATTGATCAAGAAGATAAGCAATCAACCACAGGTAGACAATTCGTTTTTGCACCAGCCATTTGATGAGAAGAAACAGTGGGATTTTGGTACAGAAGTAATCACCAAGTTTGGTTATGATTGGAATCGAGGTCGTCAGGACAAGGCACACCACCCTTTTACATCCGGTTTTAGTCTGGACGATGTCCGTATCACTACCCGTGTTGATCCAAATTTCTTCAACACGATGCTCTTCGGCACCATGCACGAATGTGGACATGCATTATATGGATTGGGAATTGGCAGAAATTTAGATTACACAGGTCTCGATGGTGGTGCCTCGCTGGCTGTACACGAATCCCAATCACGAATGTGGGAAAATCTTGTCGGGCGCTCCCTTCCCTTCTGGGAATTCTTTTACCCACGCCTTCAGGAAATCTTTCCTTCCCAGTTTGGCAATGTCTCGCTTGACAGTTTCTATAAGGGTATTAATAAAGTCCAGCCATCATATATCCGAGTTGAGGCAGATGAGGCTACTTACAATTTGCATATCATGCTGCGATTGGAATTAGAAATTGCCATGATAGAAGGAGAAGTTGCCATAAAAGATCTTCCAGCGATCTGGAAAACCCGAATGGAAGAATATCTAGGTGTGACACCTCCCAATGATGCACAAGGAGTATTACAGGACATCCATTGGTCATTTGGAGGTTTGGGATATTTCTCTACTTATGCGCTTGGCAATCTGATCTCAGTACAGCTATGGGAAAAAATCAATCAGGATCTGCCCGATTTAACAGATCAAATTCGGCAGGGAAAGTTTAGCGAATTACTTGACTGGCTGATCAAGAATATTCACCAACATGGCCGCAAGTTTGAGCCACAGGCACTTGTGCAAAAAGTGACAGGATCGACCATAAATTCTGATCCATACTTAAAATACCTGAATAAAAAATATAGCCAGATCTACAATATTTAGAGTAATGTTTGAGAGACGTCTGCTTGCCAGGCGTCTCTCAAACCCACGACTGATGAAAAACTTATGTTCAGTAATTTTATTGATCTTAAATTTTACAATCATATTATCCGGTTGTTCGTTTTATCCTAATATTCTTACAGCAACTCCCTGGCCGACTAATTATCTGTCAACTGCAATCTTCCAGACGATGGAAGCAATTCCAGGAACTTCCCAAGCCAGTCCAAAATTTGATGCGCAAGTAACTTCCACATCTTTAATTCTTGAAGCGACTCCTATTTTTGAAACAAAAATTTATGATGATCAACAAGGTATTTCTCCCTCTCCGACCATCCAAGGCACCCCAACCTTAACTTCAACTCCTAATAAATTTGATGCAGCCATCCAAATAATTTCTCCCGGATCACTATCCCAGGTGATATCGCCCATAGAAATTGAGGCTTATGCACAACCTGGAGATGAAAACAGGATTTTCGTAGAAATAATCGGTGAA
>JBDRQK010000371.1:0-2772 GCA_043826315.1 Chloroflexota bacterium | reverse complement strand
AATAATTACTTCGATCAGGTGTCGCACTTTCATTTTGCCAGTTGCATGTAGATGATCTTCTTCAAGGGCAAAATTGATATGTTCAGCCAGATCAGGATCAGATTTAAGATATTTGTTCGTTGTGTAAGCGTTTTTGAAACAAGCACTGCAAGGGGCAACAAAATCTTCCAGACCGGTTTTTTCAGCGATCGCAAGGTTTCGAGCTGAAAGAGTGTAGGCTAATAGTTCGTCCACTGGAAAGTAGGCGGTAGCTCCACAACAATTCCAATCTTCTAGTTCTTTGAGTTCCAGTCCCAATCGGGAGGCTGTTTCGAGAGTGGAAAGATGATAACTCTTTCCCAGACTTTCGAGAGAGCAACCAGGATAGTAAGCATATTGTTTCATGATGTCTCTCCCAGGGGAATGATCCTTCTGACAACATTTTGAAGGTTTTTGATCCTCTTGATTTTCTTCGGAAACAAATTCATCTTACCGCTAAAAATCAATCCTGATCCAGTTAATGCTTCCTGGATAATATCAGATGCACTGAACCTGGGAAGGTAAGTAGCTGCCAGGATTGGTTCATAGGATCTGCCGGAATTGACGATCATTTTTACAAAACTTTCTGAAAAAGCAGGCCCAATAAGACCTTCTTTGAACTGGCTTTTCCACATGGAGTAACGCTTTAAAGCATACATCATTTCCGCGATATCAATGCCTGCTGGACACCTGACCGTACAATGGTAGCAAGACGCACATGACCAGTAAGTGTTACTGGCAAGCACGTCCTCTTTCAGGTTCGCTCTAATCATCCCTATTACCTTCCGTGGAGAATAGTCCATAAACTCAATGGCAGGGCAAGTCCCGGAACAGGTGCCGCATTGTATACAATCCGTGATCGGATTTTCATGAGAGGCATACATCATGTCGCCAATCTCTTTGCAAAATGAATATTCAACTGCCATATTTCACAACTCCTCATCCATAAATTTATGGTTATTTGTTTTTCTTTTCTTCGGATAGTTTCAATAAGCTACTCACTTTCTCTAATAAGAGCTTGGGCTCGATTGGTTTTTCAACTAATTCATCCAGTTCGACGAAATGTGGATGGACGGGTTGACCTGGAAAAAGAAAAGCGATCTGTTCTCGAATTCCTGTGATGATCAAAATTGGTAGATCACGTAATTTTGGATCTTTCCTGATTTTTCTTGCAACTGCGACGCCCTCAGCTCCGCGCCCCATCATGATGTCCAGGAGCAATAAGTCAAAAGGTTGGGATTGGAGCAGCTGAAAACCTTCCTTGGGGTTATGTGCCACTTGGACGGAGTAATCAGCCCGTTCCAAAATAGATTTAATTCCGTCTACATAATCCGGGTCATCATCGATTATTATCAATTTCTTCTGGTTGGTCATGTGGATCCTCCTGTAATTTTGGTAGTTTTCTTCATTGTTTGATTTTAGGTTGGGATAATAGGTAATTTTATGGTGAAAGTACTGCCTAGACCGAGTTCACTGCTTACGGAAACCGAGCCATTATGGGCTTCAATAATTCGTTGTGTTATTGCCAACCCAAGGCCACTGCTTTTTTCAATTCTTTGACCCGAATCACCCGTATAAAAGTCTTCAAAAATGTAGGGTAGGTCTTCTTTGGATATCCCGATCCCTTTATCTGAGATCGAAATTACCAATAGATCATCAATTTCTTCCGCAAAGATCCTTATCTGGCTTCCAGGTCGGGAAAATTTAATCGAGTTTCCTAAAAGATTGCCGACAGCCTCCACCAATGTTCCTTCATCACCAATGATTAAAGATGGCGAAATAGATATGGATGAAACAATATCTATGTCATTTCTGGTGGCTTGAGGCTGGACATTTTCTACAGCTTTTGAAATAACTGTTTCGATGGAGATTTCTTTAAAGTTCTCCCTAAGTTTATTCACATCAACAGTTATGACCCGTAACCAGGTATGAATTAAATTGATCAGATCGTTTATCTTGGTCTTCATCCTCTCAATACGTTCTTTTTGTCCCGCATTAAGCGATTCGGATAACTCATCTTCAAGTAAGTAGAGATTTTGTTGGACAGCACCTAGCGGAGATTTCAATTCATGGGAAACAACCGCTGCAAAATGTTCTTTGAGCATCTCTTTTTCACGTTTAAGTGCGATTGTTTCTAAAACCAATTTTCTTCTGTCGAGCCCGCGATTCGTAATGAGACGGAATTCATCCGGAGTAAATGGTTTTGGTAGAAAATCGTAAGCACCATTTTTCATCGCCTCAATCGCTGAACTAACTGTCGAGAATCCAGTTATGACGATTGAGACAATGTTGGGATCGATCTCTTGAATTTTCTTGAGTACTTCAAAACCGGAAAGTCCGGGCATCTTAAGATCAACAAAAACAAGATCCGGTTCGAATTCTTTCAATAATTTAATGCCTAGTTCCCCATTTGAGACAGTTGTCAACTGGTAATTTTCTTTACGCAAAATTTGTTTGCACGAATCTAAAATGACCTCCTCGTCATCTATTATTAAAATTCTTGGTGTTCTCTCCAATCTATCCATCATAAAAACTTCCTTAGTGGAAACGCATATTCCCATGGATGGAAACTGGTAATCGAACCGTGAATGTAGTACCTTCTCCGATCTTGCTTTTTACGGTTGTTGTGCCATTATGTTCACGAATAATTCCATAACTGATCGCCAAACCGAGACCTACGCCATGCCCTACATCCTTGGTTGTAAAAAATGGATCGAATATCTGTTCAAGATTCTCTTCACTGATCCCGGGACC
>JBDRQK010000370.1:0-3439 GCA_043826315.1 Chloroflexota bacterium | reverse complement strand
TGCCTGTTCTAATTAAAAAAACACACTGCCTTCCATCCCTTGGATCAGTTACAAAACCTGCACTCAATGAGAACGTTGAGTGCAGGTTTTTTTCTATTAAATCCCAAAATACAAACCGGACGAAATAAATCTGGCAGGGGGCTGGAAGTTATCTTGGTGACAACTTGCACCTTAATTGATGATTGAGACAAACCGGAGGGCACTATTGTGCCTTGAAAATCATCGTAATGGCGAAATTCCAGGCGAAATATATTATCCATTTGTGGGGGGATTAATATCCAAACCTCAGATGTATTCTCACAGGGCTCTCTATATAATGAATTGGTGGGGAAACCCTTTTTGATGAAAGGTGGAATCGTTATGGAACCTGGGGCCGATCTGGCACTAACAGAATTTAAGACAAATCAACATGAAAAGAGGATGAAATCCAGGATAGCCTGTGATTTCCCGGCCATCTTGCAATTTAAGGATGCTCTCGGCAAGGAATATGTTGAAGAAGCACGGGTTGCCAATCTAAGTGCCCAGGGATTCCTGATGGTGGTCAAACAACCCGTTCAGAAGGATACTGAGGTCCATATACGCGTCTCCCTTTCACCCGATTCATCCGAATGGAGTGGGATCAACCTGGTGACAAAAGGAAATGTGGTTAGAAATGAGTCGCATTCCAATGGCGAAAAATTCATCGCCATCAAGTTCCAGGGATACAGGCTCAATTGATCCGGTCGAACGTTTTTTTTATTTATTTTTCAGAGTATTGGTTGGAGTAAGGAGGAATGATTATTGATAAAAAAGAAAAAATAGGGATTCTTGATCAAGGATATTAAGTTCAATGAAGAACACTCTTTCAGATCAACTTAATCTAAATAGGAGAACAACAATGAAAGTACGATCCAGAAAAGAAATACGATTTATTTTCAACGCATTGCTATTCCTTGCCATGGCTCTTAGCCTGGCAATACCAATGCAGGCAGCCTTGGCTGAGGTTGGACCAGCTGTCGTCTGGGTGGATGGGTCCGGCACCTGTACCGGTCATGCTCTGGGAGTGGATTGTTTTGCCACGATTCAGGAGGGTATCGATGCGGTTGCGCCCAGTGGTACGGTTAATGTTCTTGCCGGAACCCTGGATGTGGCTACTACGATCCTTGTAAATAAATCCGTCACTATTGTCGGAGAGACAGGGGCGATTGTACAGGGTACAAATCCTGCAGTCGTTTCGATCTTCGAGATCTCTGCCAGCGATGTGACCCTCCAAAACTTGGAGATCACCCATAGTGCCTTACCGGCTTTTGTTGCCGCAGGTTGGGCAGAGTTGCCAAACAGTCTGGTACGTGTACCGATTTCCCTGGGACTGACAGGTCTATCCATTCAGGATAACAAGATCTATGTGCCTGCCCAGGCGGGTGAAATGAAAACCTGGAATGGTGTCGGCATCACTGTGGGATCGAACACAACCACCGATGTATCCATCACCGGAAACACCATTTATAACGTTCGTGATGGCGCGGTTGTTCAATATGGGAATACTGCCACGATCAATGATAACGACATTTATGATACCAAGGGTGGCATCATGAATTACACCAACACCCAGGCAGACGCAGATAATCGTACTGTCAATAACAACACCTGGGGCACCACTCACAACGAGTGGGATATCGTCTGGAACACAGCATATTATGTACCGGACTATAATGCCAGCGTCCTAGTCCTTTCTGGAGCTAACAATGATGCATATGTGCTCGATCGTCGCGCAACAGATGCTGCAGCCTGTGCTTCTCTGCTAGGCAACCGCAGTCATATCTTTGTGGATGCTGCCGGTGCTGCTGTCGCAGCCCATCCAGCGAAGGGTAACTTCAATGAACCTTTTGCGACTGTTCAATTGGGCGTCGATGCGGTTGTTCCTGGGGGTACCGTATATGTAGCAGCAGGGACTTACACAGAACAGGTTACCGTTAACAAGAGTCTAGGCTTGTTTGGTGCTGGCGCAGGTTCCAGTATTATTGCAGCGCCGGCTACCTTACCTGCGTCCAGCAATATAACTTCTGCCATCGTACGTTTTGATGGTGCTGGCGTGGATGCTGAACTGACCGGTTTCACCGTCACAGGTCCGGGACCAACAGGATGCGGCAGCATCAGTGCCGGGATCTTTGTCTCCGGTGGTGCCAATGCCTATATCCATGACAATACCGTCGTGGATGTCCGCGATTCAACCTTCAGCGGTTGCCAGAATGGCATTGCCATCCAGGTGGGTCGGAATTTCTGGACCACGACCGGGACTGCGACCATAGAAAACAATATCATCACTGGTTATCAAAAGGGCGGCATTGTTGTTGATAACGCCGGTTCTGCTGCAACCCTCACGGGCAATACAGTGACTGGAGCCGGTACGGTTGATGTCACCGCCCAGAATGGTATCCAGATCAGTCGTGGTGCCAACGCTACCCTGACGGGTAACACGGTTTCTGGCAACAGCTTCCACCTTGTAGGGAATGCCTGGGATTGGGGTGCAGCGGGTGTCCTGTTGTACCAGGCAGGTGATGTCTCCTTGGCAGGTGGCAACTCGATCCATGATAATGACCAGAATCTGTATGTTGACAGCGCGACTGCTTTCACAGCCGGATCTGAAGCGATCGGACCATCCACTGCACCTCTCTATTACGGATATGAGGTCATCAACTTAACTTCACTGAATTTCAATCTGACCGGAGTTACCTTTGCTGAGGCTACCAATTGCCAGATCGAAGAACGCACCTGGCATGGCGTGGATGACACCACTTATGGACCGGTTTACTGGATGGCGGGAAATCTGTATGTTGCCCCCCCGGAGAGCACCATCCAGAATGCCATTGATGTAGCCACAGCTGGTGACACCATCAACGTCTGTGCCGGAACGTATGCTGAGAGCCTCAATGTTTCCAAGTCGCTCAACTTGCTTGGTGCGCAGGCGGGTGTTAACGTCGCCGGTCGAACAGCTGCAGATGCCAACGAAGCCACGATCCAGGGTCTTACGACTGTCAATGCCAGCGATGTATCCATCAATGGTTTTACACTCACCAACCCCGGGGCGACTTATGCCATGACCATCCCCCCGACTTCGAGCAATACTACGGTTACCTATAACATGATCGATAATGTTGGCTCACCGGCACTGAGCAGTAACGTGCACTCGATCGTTTTCCAAAATGGCGCCGACTCGGTCAACATATCCCACAACAGTTTTAATAACATCCATGCCAATACCAAGAGCGCCAGTGCCATCGGTGTGCTTGATTCAGCCAGTACGGATCCAAGCAATGGTCTGGTGATCAATGACAACACCTTTACGAACATTGGCAGCGAAACCAAAGGCGCTTACGGGATCATCATCAACAATAAAGCCGGTGCCCCCGGAGCCGAGATCACCTTTAACACATTCTCCGGTTTGAATGGCAACTGGACG
>JBDRQK010000369.1:0-2153 GCA_043826315.1 Chloroflexota bacterium | reverse complement strand
AAGTGTTTTTGTTAAGGTCAATAGATCGAATGTGGTACCATATTTCTTCAATCCTCTGGCAGAGAGGACCGATGCCATTGAATAATCCTGAAAATCTGTTTTACGATGTGCCATATGCCACGGAAAAGGATGTGAGTATTCAAAGAAGAATAAGTAAGTGTATTTCCAGGCAAGTTTAACTTCATCTTCAGTCAATCGCTCAGATTGGATATTACCCAGCAGTAAATTTAGGATCTTGAAATATTGCACCCAGGAGCTTGGGTCATGTGTGAAACCACGGTTACGATAATGAGTCTTTCCAGAAACCACCACGGGAATGCCTCGTAATGCCATCTCAAGACCAACAGTCGTTGTGTAAACCAGACCAAGGCTGGCAAGGTCCATCAGGTCGTAAGTGTTCACGTCCGCTTCTGGTTCGATGACGTGGATATGTTCCGGAAGTTCCGGTAGTGAACGCTTGATCATTTCCAGTATCGAGCCATGTTTTACCAGCGCTTCACCGGGATGGATACGGATGACCAGTTGAATATCATGGATTTGAATGAAGTATTGGATGGTCCGGTTGATCCACTCTGCCATGGATCTGGAAAAGACCTGCCTGCCGATTGTAAGGCTGTCGCCCATCACGTTGGTCGCCATCAGTAAGATAGGGCGATCATCCAGTCCAATTCTTTCTTTCAGCTTTTTTGCACCTTCAGACGGAGTTTTTTGCCACTGGCGAGAGAAGTTCCCATACAGGGCAGCATTTTTTCTTGACGCCATCAGAGCTTCGACCTGTTTGACTTCACTCTTATCAAGCTTTCGCCCAGCTGCATTCTTCCACAATAAGTCTGTATTTTGCTGCATGATCTCATCGTTTTGTGTCAGCCACATAACCTGGCGTTGGTCACTAAACTCAAAGGTCACCGCAGGAATCTTGAGCAATCGACTGACACGGTATGCAATACCCATCTCAAGAATCGTACCGTTGGGGACGATGACAACATCCGGTTTGATTTTCTTCAAATATGCACAAAGCATTTTTGCAGCCTGCATGTTCCGGTCATATCGAAACCTGTAAAACGGGTCTTCCTCATTCACTTCTTCGGTTTGTAAGGCATACATGTAATCGTAACCAGTGACTTCTTTGACAATTTTCAGTATCAATTTTGGCGGATTGTTTATCGAAAGCTTGGGTCGAAACAGGTTTACGGTATTCATCACCGAAGAAACCTGGCGTAAGATCAATCGGGCATAAACACTCTGCCTGCGAATATCAAACAGGTTGGATTGAAGATTCCATTCCCCAAAGGGATAGTAACCAAGATTTACATCATACCCCTGTCCGGCGAGCGCCAACCCAAGAAACACCTGGATCTCCAGCCATTTATGGGTGGAAGAAAATAGAAAAACTTTCTTTCCTGCAGGAGCCGTTTTACGGGACTTCACCAATGCGGTGACCGCTTCAGGTAATACATTCTTAATATTTCGTAACGAGAAACCCGTATTGGTCGGTTGTTCCGACCTTCTCGCCAGCCAATAGATCTCCGCTGTGAGCGGAATTTCACCCAGGATCTTCTTTAATTGCTCTTTTCTGCCTGCCATGTGGGTTATCTTGCCTCAATTTTCCATTCCAAACGCGGTCGGATAATTCCGGGTCGTGGTTCTGACCATTGCATTCCTGGTGCCCCGGTTGTATCCACAATAAAATCCAGGACTTGCTCATCACGAAAATACCGTCGTACATTATACGAGCTGGCATTCATCGATATGGTATATCGCCCCTGATTGAGCAGATCGGCTGGTATCGTGCAACGACTGACATATTTCCCGGCTTTGCGTCGAGTAAATTTCTCGAACATTTCCGGTTCATCTGTATCAAAAGATGTCAATACAGCTTCCCCGCGTGCTGTGTACAGGTAGATGCCGGTTCTCAAACCTTTTACAGCTGCACTTAAGGAATATTCGATCTCTATGATGACCTGTTCTGTGGAACGAACAGTATCGATGATATTCCCACGCAGATCTATCAGGCGCAAAGCTTCCGGCTGGAAAGGAGCTGCAGTTGACGGGATCTCATCTGCCTTCCAAATCCGCTCACCAGCTTTGTCATGTCCGGCAGAAAGGTAGAGATCGACAGCCTCTGGCGTTGGCGCACGATGAATAATTCTGCC
>JBDRQK010000368.1:0-6628 GCA_043826315.1 Chloroflexota bacterium | reverse complement strand
AGCTTTTGCTCGTTCCTGCATGATCTGGGTGGAGGCTTCGGTTGCGAGTTTGGATTCCATTTCTGAAATGTTGTGTTGCATGGTGAGAATGTTTTCTTTGGATGCAGCGATCTCGCGTCCTGCAAGCGCAGTCTGTGCGGTCACATTTACATAGAATGCTGAAACAATGCCAAAGGACGCCAACCCGATCAGGAATAAGCCGATCCACTGAAGCTGGGTTCGCCAGGAGGCTTGTTTATAAGTTTGGAATAATTGATTTATTGTTTTCATAACCTTATCAACCAGCTTATGGACTAGATCTTCTCTACTACTCTCAATTTTGCGCTGCGTGCCCTGGGATTGGAAGATATTTCTTGATATGTTGGTATTAACGGACGACGGTTCAACTCACGGATACTTGCCTTGTGACCACAGTTGCAAATAGGTTGGCGGGGAGGACATAAACAATTCTTGCTTTCTTGGCGAAAAAAATTCTTCACCAACCGATCTTCCAATGAATGAAATGAGATGACTGCCATGCGTCCACCAACGGATAAAGCTTGGATCGCCTGCGGTAAAACATTCTCAATAGCCTTTAATTCATTGTTAACCGCAATCCTGAGTGCCATAAATGTGCGGGTTGCCGGGTGGAGTTTTTCCCGAGTTGGATTGATCGAATTTATGATCTCAGCTAATTGGAGCGTGTTGGTGATCGGACGGGCAGCAACGATAGCCTTTGCTATCTGCCGGGATCGAGGTTCCTCTCCATATCGAAAAATTAGATCAGCGAGCTCTGATTCAGACAGTCCATTTACCAAGTGTTCTGCAGTTAAAGCATTGGTGGGGTCAAATCGCATGTCAAGCTCTCCTGCGTTCTGGAAAGAAAAACCTCGCCCGGGAGTATCAAATTGCATGGAAGAAGCACCGAGATCGAGCAGCATACCATCTATGTTTGTCCAACCCAGCTTTGCAAGCTGTTCTGTCAGTGTTGTATAGGATGCTTGCATTAAGATGGCGCGAGCTCCAAATTCGGAGAGATTCTTTCTGGCAATATCCAATGCCTGAGGATCGACGTCCAATCCAAGAACTTCTCCATCAGGAGCGCTTGCTTTCAATATGCCTTCTGCATGACCGCCTGCTCCCAAAGTACCGTCAACATAACGCCCACCGCGTTTTGGGTTCAATACGGGTATAATATCCTCGAAGAGAACGGGTATATGATTTGGTAATGTCATTGTTATTGTGTTGAAATATTGAGAGCAATAAATCTTTCATTATCAAATGCCTCATTCTGGCTATCATCGGCATCCAATAATTCAGGATTCCACACTTCCAGATAGTTTCCTTGACCAACGATGGTAACATTTGCTTCCAACCCGGCCCAGGTACGCAGGCTCTCAGAGATCAAGATTCGTCCTGATTTGTCCAACTCAGCCTGGAATCCCTTCCCGATGATATGGCGGCGTAGTTGTCGGGCTTTTGGATCAAGAATATTCATACTCATCAAATGTTTATAGAGAGCTTCAAATGCAGGCACAGTTAACATCATCAAGTTCCGGTCAAATCCACGGACGATATAAATACCATCTGCAAATTCTCCCCGGAATCGGGATGGAATTGTCAGGCGGAACTTATCATCAAATGTGTGGTGGAACTCGCCGGTTAGAAACATTTGTTCTGATAACTCCTATAATGAATGAGCGCCGGAGTATCCGGCGTCCCACTTTGACCCACTGCGTCCCACAGTTACTCCTATTCTAGCATAAATAGTAAAAAAAACAAGTGTCAGTTTTGACCATTCCAATTACAGTTTTGTGTATTTTTGCAAGAATATTTATATAGCCAGAATCAAATAAATAAAATGGCGCAAATATCATCGCAAGTTAACCTGCTTTTATCGAATAATTGGAAGGATTATGAACTTCTGGATAGCGGGGATGGACAGAAGATGGAAAGATTCGGGAATATTGTTTTTATCAGACCTGAAGTCCAGGCAATCTGGAAAAAACGACTGTCACCCGAGCGCTGGTTGGCAGCCGATGCAATATTCCAACCGAGTGGGGAAGAGAGCGGAGGTCATTGGCATTTTATGCACAAGGTGCCCGAGCGTTGGGTGATGAATTATGACAAGCTTAAATTCTGGGCTCAAACGACCCCTGGACGACATTTGGGTGTTTTTCCTGAAAGCACTGCTCAGTGGGATTGGATGAGCGACTTGATCCACTCTTCATCCAAACCCATAAAAGTTCTTAACCTGTTTGGTTATACTGGTCTGGCGACTTTAACAGCGGCTGCTGCCGGAGCCAGTGTTACACATGTGGATGCATCCAAGAAAGCTATTTCATGGGCGAAAGAGAATCAGTCCCTCTCTGGCTTGGAAGAGAAGCCAATCCGTTGGATTGTAGACGATGCGTTAAAATTCGTGCAACGTGAAGTTCGAAGGGGCGTTAAATATCACGGGTTGGTCATTGATCCCCCAAAATTCGGACGTGGACCAAAAGGTGAAATTTGGGATGTATATAAATCCCTGCCTGTTCTGTTGGATGCCTGCCGCATGTTGCTGGATAAAAAGCCACTTTTTGCAGTCCTGACAGTCTATGCTGTCAAGGCTTCTTCAGTTCATGTTCGTACTGTTTTAGAAGAGATGCTGGAAGGTTTTTCTGGGAATTTCGATTCTGGTGAACTGGTCACACTGGAGAGCAGTGGCAACCGCCTGCTTTCCAGTGCAGTGTATGCCCGTTGGGATAATAAAAAATACGGCTGATCTCGTAGCTAACGTATCATGTATTGGTTTGGGGAAAAAGATGTTCTTGAAACTTGTCCGTTTTTCTTTGGATTGGAAGGAATATTAACAGCCAGGTAATAAAGTTCTGAAATTACCATCTTTGGTTCGATATACGACAGAGATATTACAGATACAATACCTTGATTTAATTTGGTATAGGATGATGCTATTATGTTTGGCGAGAATTCAGAGTTAGTGATAAAATTTTTTCTATGACATCTGAAACCAACCCCCCAATCCTCCATACAATTGAAGAAAATCAGAGCAAATTGGATCTGCCTCTAAGCAAGTGGATTCCATGGAACCTTGATACTTTGTTGGTGATCATCATCATCGCAGTGACGTTGATATCACGCTTTTATAACCTGGGTGAGCGCGTCATGAGTCATGATGAGGTTAATCATGTCATCCCTTCTTATGATTTTTACCAGGGTCTTGGTTACAGTTATGACCCTCTAAGTCATGGACCTTTACAATTCCATTTAATCACTCTGTCATATTTCCTGTTTGGTGATAATGACTTTACATCACGAATTCCCGCAGCTCTTTTTAGTATAGCAACAGTTGTGATCGCTCTACTGGTTTTCCGCAGGTACCTGGGAAAAGTTGGAGCTCTTGCTGCAGGGGTAATGTTCCTGATTTCACCTTATATGCTATTTTATGGCCGGTATCAAAGGAATGAAGCCTTTATTGTAGTGTGGGGTATGCTAACCATTTATGCCATCCTGCGATATCTGGAGAAGGGTGAAACCTGGGTTTTGTTTTTATTTACAGCGATCAATGCATTTCATTTCATTGATAAGGCTACTTCATTTATTTTTGCAGCACAACAACTTATTTTTCTGGCGGCGTATTTCATGGATAGATTAACCCGCAAGGAATGGTCATCCACGAAGCTCAGGCAGACATTCATACTTGCGGTGGCTGGAATGATAATTCTCCTGGCTGGTGCAGGTGGATTGTTTTTGGTCTTAAAACCCGAAACCAATATCCTGATTGCGTTAATGGGTTCATTGGGGATCCTCGGATTGGCGGCTGGAGTTTTTGCTGCCATATCTGTTGTAAAAGGAATTGGTTGGGCAGGAATTCGTAGCGAAAGGGTTTTTGACCTTTTAATGTTGCTGGGAACTTTGATATTGCCTCTTCTAGGTGCCTTGCCCATCAAGCTTGCAGGTTTAAACCCACTGGATTATACAACCCCCGGAATCATCCGGGCTGCGATCGTAATAGGGATTCTGTTGTTGGTTGCTGCAGGTCTGGGAATTTGGTGGGGGAAAAAGCAGTGGTTGCTGCACATGGCTCTGTTCTATTCAATATTTGCTGTTTTTTATTCCACTTTCTTCACCAATCCTGAGGGAATTGCGGTAGGTTTCATGGGTGCATTGGGGTATTGGATGGAACAGCAAGCTGTAAACAGGGGCGGACAACCTTTCTATTACTATGCATTATTTCAAATTCCTATTTATGAGTATTTACCCGTCTTTGGGGCGCTAATTGCAATTGTTATCGCAAAAGGAAAGCGCTTATGGCAGACTGCACCAACCCAACCTTTTATATCGGGAAATGTTGTTGAAACCGATGTACAACCTATTCCAACCCTGGCTTTGATCATTTTCTGGTTCTTCAGTAGTTTGTTGGCTTTTTCTTATGCTGGAGAAAAGATGCCTTGGTTGACGATCCATATCGCGATGCCCATGATCCTGGCAGCAGGTTGGGCGGTTGGATGGTTATACCATTGGGGAAATCGCCTTAAAAACCAATCCTGGGGGTGGCGACAGAGTTTGCGCTTTGTTACATTTGTATTACTGTCGATCCTTGCAGTTCTTACAATTCGGACATCCATAAGAGCCAATTACATTAATTACGACTATCCCTTGGAATACCTGGTTTATGCCCACGCTGCGGATGGACCCAAGATCCTTTTATCAGAAATTGAGAGCATGTCCCAACGCACAACAGGTGGCTTGGATATCGTAGTTGCATATGATAACAATGTTCGCTATCCCTATTGGTGGTATATGCGCCATTACCCCAACAGGATTGATTTTAACACCGAACCCAGTCGTGATCTCCAAAGGGCAGCGGTAATTGTGGTCAGCGAAGAAAATTATGGAAAAATCGCCTCTGTTGTTCGTGACAATTATATTCAATTTGATTTTATGCGGATGTGGTGGCCAAACCAGGATTATTGGAGTTTGAAATGGGACAGCATTGCCTCTGAACGGATTGCGGATCTGGGACAGGATGCCTCCCCCATGTCGGTTGGTGAATACCTGGTTCGGGTCTGGGACCACATATCCCCGGTTTTCACGGATGCAAAGGTTCGAAGCGCTATCTGGCAAATTTGGTTCAATCGTGACTACACTGAATATGCTGCATTAAAGAACAGCAATGCATTTACTTTAGAGAATTGGAATACATCCAGTCGTATGCGGGCATACATCCGGAAAGATGTCGCTTCATTGGTATGGGGTTTTCAAACTTCAACTTCGGAAGTTACAATCTCTGATCCATATGAAGATGTCAAACAACAAATAGATCCGGATCTGGTGATAGGACAAACAGGTTCAGGATCAGTTCAATTTCAATCTCCCCGCTCCATTGCCCTGGCGAAGGATGGAAGTATCTATGTCGCTGATTCGCGTAACAATCGCATTCAACATCTGACCGCTTCTGGAGAAGAGATCAATTCATGGGGTAGCTATGCGGATATATCTCAGGGGGAAGCACCCGGTGGTACATTTAATGAGCCATGGGGTGTGGCGGTAGCTCCGAACGGGAATGTGTATGTAATGGATACCTGGAATTACCGCATCCAAAAATTCAGTTCAGATGGAAAGTTTCTATCCATGTGGGGCAGCAATGGATTGGGTGAGAGTCCATTCGCATTTTACGGTCCACGCGGTGTAACTGTGGATGAGAACGGATTTGTTTATGTGGTGGATACGGGTAATAAGCGCATCGTAGTGTTTGACTCCTCGGACAATTACATCACACAATTCGGGGTCCCTGGGATGGGTACTGGGCAATTGGATGAGCCAGTTGGAATTGCACTCGACAAGCAGGGTCTGGTATATATCACGGATACCTGGAATTCACGTATCCAGGTGTTTTCTCCGGATGCAACTGGATTGGTCTATACATCTTTTAATTCCTGGGAAGTTAGCGCCTGGTATGGGCAATCCCTTGAGAACAAGCCATTCATCGCAGTGGATAAGAACCAGAATGTCTTTATCAGCGATCCTGAGGGTTGTCGTGTTATCGAATTCACCAACGCAGGCTCTCTTTTACGGACCTGGGGGGATTGCGGATTTTCCCAAAACCAGTTTAGCTTGCCGGTAGGATTGGCGGTAGATAAATCTGGTGGCTTGTGGGTAAGTGATGCAGGAGAGAATAACCGCTTGCTTCACTTTTCAGCCTTGGCGATATCCACCTCAGGGAATTAATCGCCTTTTACAAATTATTGATCTCAATTGGTTTGATAAATTCTGTCAGGGGAAAACTGAAAATGCGGGAGTAAAAATAAAGCTCAACTTCCAGGGCTCGTTTGATGCTTCCGGCTTTTCGAAAACCATGTTGCTCACCTGCAAAAGTAACATACGCTACTGGTAATCCTTTTTCGACCAAGGCTCGGAACATGTGTTCAGATTGGATGGGTGGCACGACTTTATCCTCACTGCCCTGCATTAAAAGAATAGGCGCATTAATCTGATCGATAAAGTGGATCGGTGAGCGTTGAAAGTAAACCTCTTGGGATGCGGGATATGGACCAACAAGGCTGTCGAGGTAATGCGCTTCAAATTTATGAGTATCCAAAGCCAAAGTTTCAAGGGAACCTATGCCATAACGGCTGACACCGGCTGT
>JBDRQK010000367.1:0-3119 GCA_043826315.1 Chloroflexota bacterium | reverse complement strand
AGGCGTACTGCAGCACGCAGCGTTGGCCAATTACTTCCGTAATCGTTGGCATCATTTTTCCAGACACCGGCTTCCCGCAGGGACTTGATCACCTTCTCTGAGAGCGTCACCCAGTAACCGGTGGTTTGCAGTTCAGAAGGTGTCATATCGAGAGGTTCCTCGCCCAGATTCTCGCCTGTGAGCCACTGCCGTTTTCGGAATCCAGTAACCTGCGTGGTAACTTGTATCTCGCCATGATTCTTCGTACCCCCCGGCACGGGCAATTGTTCTGTGAGAGCCAGCAGGCTGAGATCGGTATGGCGCAATGGCTCGGTGAAATAATCCAGGTCGACCGGTTTGAGCGTAGCACGATTGCTGACCAGGTCCAGTTCCTGAACAAAGAACTGCCGGGCTTCGTGCAGGTAAACCGCACCCGGATGCACCATCCAGCTGGCGGAGGCCAGGTCGACCTGCCCGAGACTGTAGGGTTTGCCACCATCCTCGACCTGCAAGACCACACTGGAAGCAGAAGCCGAGCGCAGGGACAGACCGGCAGCCGGGTAGGCATCCGCCATCCAGAAATAACGGTCAGCTGAGAAATGCAGCTCCTGGCTGGATACCAGAAAATCCAGGAACTCGCCGACCTGCTCAGCCCCGAGACTGCCGAAATTTTCCCCTACTCTAAAAGGAAGCTCAAAGGCGGCACAACGCAAATGGTTGAGCAAGATCAGCAGGTGATCGGGGTTGATGAGAGCCTGTTCGGGAGAACGTTCCAGGAAATAATCCGGGTGATGCGCCAGGAACTGATCGAGCGGGGCAGCCGTGGCGACCAGGATGGCAACAGCCGGATCGTCTCCGCGCCCGGCCCGACCAGCCTGCTGCCAGGTGCTGGCAATGGTACCCGGGTAGCCGATCAGCAAAGCCGCACCCAGACCACCGATGTCGATACCCAACTCGAGGGCGTTGGTGGCAACCACCAGGCGGGTATGCCCGGAGCGCAGACCTTTCTCGATCTCACGGCGCTGCCCGGGCAGGTAACCGGAACGATAGCCGCGGATCTGTGCGCCCATCCCTTTGGCTTGTGAGAGCAGCGTGTTGGGTGTGGATTCCTGCAAATATTTCAGGAAGATCTCGACACTGCGGCGCGAGCGTGTAAAAACAACACTTTGTACCTGGTGTGTGTACAGGTTTTTTGCCAGGCGCACCCCCTCCTGGACAGCCGACTTGCGGATCCCCAGGGAAGGGTCCAGCACGGGAGGATTGAAGATCAGAAAATGGCGTTCGCCACGCCCGGAGCCATCCTGATCGATCAAGGCGACCGGAGCTTCGATCAGCTTTTCAGCCAGTACCTGGGGGTTGCCGATGGTAGCGGAGGTCATAATGAATTGCGGGTGGGCACCATAGAAATGAGCAATGCGCTTGAGGCGCCGGATGAGGTTGGCAACATGCGAACCGAATACCCCCCGGTAGGTATGGACCTCATCCAGAACGATGAAGCGTAAATTCTGAAAGAAAGCCTCCCAGCTGGTATGGTGAGGCAGGATGCCCATGTGAAGCATGTCCGGATTGGTCAGCAGGAGATGAGCCTGATTGCGGACAGCAGTGCGCCGGGAGGCAGGTGTATCACCGTCGTAGATGGCTGCCAGGATGTTATGATCTACTGGGGAAGCCCCCTTGAGTTCATTCAGCCAGGTATTCATACTTGAGAGCTGATCCTGTGCCAGAGCCTTGGTGGGATAGAGCAGCAAGGCGCGTGCCTGCGGGTTCTCCAGCAGGGCGGACAAAACCGGAAGCTGAAATGCGAGGCTCTTGCCACTGGCAGTGCCGGTGGCAATAACGACATGCTGCCCGTGTAGGGTATGCTCCCAGGCTTGAGACTGGTGGCTGAAAAGCCGGGTAATGCCGTGCCGGGTAAGGGCAGCAGCAAGAGCAGGGGGTAGATCGGCGGGTAGAGCATCCAGACGGGCTGGACAAGCAGGCAGAGTGCGCCAGGTGGAAATGTTGGGACCGGTATCCGGATCTGCCTGCCAGGCATCAAACAGGGATTTGAGTGTCACTCATCCTGCTTTTTGGTTCTTCTTATTCCCAGCTTTTACATAATTCTCACGCAGCTTGACGGGTTCAACCTTTGTGCGGATCCGCAAATTGAGGATCTCCACAAAGACAGAAAAGCCCATCGCAAAATAAATGTATCCCTTTGAAATATGCTGGTGCAGACCTTCCATCAGGAGGGACATACCGATCAGCAGCAAAAAGCTGAGGGCAAGGATCTTGACGGTGGGGTGCTCGTTGACGAATTTGCTGAGAGGGGTGGCAGCCCACATCATGATGATGACGGCAATGATCACAGCTGCGATCATGACATACACTTCCTTTGCCATGCCCACGGCAGTGATGACCGAATCCAGGGAAAAGACGATATCCAGCAATCCGATCTGAAAGACCACCGAGGCAAAGGTGGAGCCTCCCCTGGCATTGGCTTCGCCTTCCTTGCCTTCCAACTTGTCATGGATCTCGAAGGTGCTCTTGGCGAGCAGGAAGAGGCCACCGATCAGCAGGATCAGGTCACGGCCGGAAATATCCAGTGAGGCGATTGAGAAGAGAGGTTGTGTCAGGCGAATGATCCAGCTGAGCGAGAGCAGCAACAGGATGCGGGTGACCAAAGCCAGTGCCAACCCGGTACGGCGGCCGCTGGCTTGCTGATCTTTTGGCAGACGGTCGGCAAGAATGGATATGAAGACGATGTTGTCGATGCCGAGCACGATCTCGAGGGAGGTCAAGGTTAATAGGGCGATCAGGTTTTCAGGTGTAAAAATGGCTTCCATAGCAGCTCCAGTTGTGGGATTTTGGATGGAATTTTACCTTATTTTATGAAGGGATTGGGAGGAGAGGCTGCCTCCTTCTGTGTGTTCGGGAATGTGTCTTACACAGCGGGATTGGAATCCTACTCTTCAGGTGACACGCTGGGGAGAGATCCCACAAGGGGACAAGTATTGCATCACTCGCTGGGAAAATGCCGGTTCCCTAAAAAACACTGGGAATTATTTAAGGTTGAAACACATCCCGGTTGGTCATCTGTTTCGTTTTTCTGCCCTGGTGGCAATAAAAGAGTCGGAAAACTGATCCAGAAGTTCCCCACT
>JBDRQK010000366.1:0-2605 GCA_043826315.1 Chloroflexota bacterium | reverse complement strand
GATGATCACTCCCATTCCAATATCCATCAGGCGTTTGATACCCCTGGCATAAGCATCAAAAAGATTGTAATGAAATTCCAACCCCAATCTTCCATCCAAATCATGTGGTTTGACCCATACAGATCCAAGCCCTCCCGTCTGTCCGATAAGGATGACCTTACGAAAATTTTTATTTAATTTGTGGGTGTATTCCTCATTAGCCAGACCGGGAGGTGGAATAAATATGGCCACATCAAATCTATCCTCATCCTTTAATTCGTTATTGATCGCTTCGAGAGGAAGGATCAATTTTGGTCGCCACCCAAGACGACGAACCCGTTTTAGAGAATCAGCAATTTGCATCGCTTTTTCATTTTCTCCAAAGATGACCACCTGTGTCCCATACCATGAAAACCTCGAGATGATATTCCTAATAAGAAAATGGCTCAGTGGCAAAATGACAAGCGCCAATACCCAGCTAAACACCAAGAAACTCCGGGGAAAGTTTTTATTGGGTAAATTGAGAAAGGAAATAACAATGAGGAAAAAGAAAACCAGGGTAACTGATTTGGACATCCTCTCCAATTCTTTTACGGCTGTCATACCAAAACCGGGATAGAGTCCCTCTATCAGAAAAATCGATATCCCAAATAAGATCCCCATTTGAACAAGGGGGGAAACAATCAACCAAAGGTTCCATTGCCTTCCTAATAATGGCGTCAGCAAATTTCGTATTAATACAGCCAAACGAAAGACACCAAGAAGAATAGCCGTATCACTAATTATCAGGATCAAGCTTACAACCCAAGTCCACCAATTAATCTTTTGCTTTTTCATAATGAAACTCCAAATTTATTTCTTGAGAAGACAATCTCTCATGTGAGTTCAGATCGAGGTTTTTGTAAGTTCGCGAATATTTTATCTGCTGCTTTTCGGATACCACTTCGTAATGGTCTTTCCAGAAATGTGTAGGTCAACATTGACAATATTATCAATAGGATAAGGAAAATATAGAAATCCTGAGATTTGGTTGGTTTTATCCATGGAGCAATATACCTCAAATACATGAGATGAAATGGTACCTGAAGAATATATATAGAATACCCCAATTCTCCCAGGAATAAAAGGAACTTGTTAGATAATAATGAAGATATCCAGGAATGGTCGATGGACAATGCCAATATAAATGCCAAAAACAATAAAGAACATACAGCATACACAGATATCACATTTGGGAATAAAAAGAGCTTTGTACGATAAGTTAGAGTTATAGCAATAAGAATAAAAGAGAAAATGACAAGGCTGGAAGAAACCAAATTTGAAATTTTTCGCATTAAAAGGTATTTAACATAAATTAAACCTCCAACGACGCCCAGCATGAAGGAAGCTAAATGTATTAATGGATGATTGAAAACGATCGCATGCATCACGTCTGGATCAACATAATCAAAAGTAGGAGAATAATTCAAAGTGTTGCGAACATAGAAGGTTATTCCCCAAA
The DNA here is from genome assembly GCA_043826315.1 of Chloroflexota bacterium. Classification (GTDB taxonomy): domain Bacteria; phylum Chloroflexota; class Anaerolineae; order Anaerolineales; family Villigracilaceae; genus UBA12087. Next base: position 1,125 of record JBDRQK010000366.1, on the reverse strand, counting down.
AGACAAGTGTGATTAAACTCGCTTTGAAAACAGATATTTTCTTAAGAAATATTATTAGAAAAGGGAAAATTAAATAAAAGAACATTTCAACGGACAGAGACCAGGATGGACCATTAATTGATATTGGGGTTTTGGGGAACCAGGCTTGAAGGAAAAAAACGGAATAATTTAACGCATATGGGTCTGTACTTGTTCCAGAAAGGTGATTATCAATTAAAATAATTGCAATTGCCAAATAATAGACGGGAGCAATCCGGGCAAAGCGCGCAACCCAATATTTACCTTTGTCTACTATCTCTTGTTGACCATAAGCGATGGTCATAATAAAACCGGAAAGAACGAAAAAGAAGACAACCATGAAAGGTCCGGTTGTGAGGGCAGGAATATTTATGCCGATCCATGTTTTTCGCCCAAAGTGAAAAATCACTACAATAACCCCTGCCAAAAACCGAAAAAAGGTGAGTTGATTTAATTTCATCCATTATCCATTAATGTAGTTTTTCTCTAAAAAAGACATGAAGCTGCCTTCGATAATGTCCAATCGGTCTCATTTGAATGTGTTTGAACATACGGGTATTTAATTACTTATTTCTATCATTTTAATATTCCCCATTATAACAGGATAAGAATTGCAGAAGAGAAAGATGGTTTGCCAACCAATCATCTCCATTCTATCAATGAATTTCGGAAAATCTTCAGAGTAGTCCGTATGCAAAGTTAAATCTATTTTGATTTCTGAATATTTATAACAGTATCCAATCTTAAAAGAAAATTTCAATATTCTGAAGGATCACTGATCCACTTCAACATCCTTAATTATTCTGGCAGGTACTCCTCCTACAACTTTTAATCGAGGAACATCTTTGGTTACGACCGCACCGGCAGCGATAACAGAGCCCTCACCTAGCGTAACTCCCTGCAGGACAATAACACCTGCTCCAATCCATACGCCATCTTCAACAACGATAGGTTTTGTGCTGGTTATCCGCCTTTTTCCTGGTGAGTATTGAACATCATGATTAACTGTCTCAAACAAAACTCTTGGACCAATTTGAACATAATCTCCAATAATTATCTTATCTTTTGGACAACCAAAACTAATTTCCGAATTTACCAGTGTATCTT
>JBDRQK010000365.1:0-2139 GCA_043826315.1 Chloroflexota bacterium | reverse complement strand
CACTGTGAATTTATGGCTGTTCAGCGCAGTCAGATCGTTTGGGTTATTCCGGAATCAAAATTAAAGGAGTAACAGTGGCACAACCCGGTAATTCGACATCTAATAATTCATCTTCAGATCTTGGCAGCCTGAAAAGGAAGATCATTTCCGAGGTCAGTCGGGAAATGGAATCTGAGAATCCCCCGGAGGATCAAAGAAAAAGGATTGTTGCCACCCATCTCTCAAATATCTACTCAAATTTATCGATCCAATTGGAGGCTTCTGCCCGCGATCAATTTTTGCACGAGATCATGGATGAGTTAATGGGATTTGGACCAATTCAATCCTTATTGGATGACCCGGTTGTGGACGAGATCATGGTGAATGGTCCCAATAATGTATATATGGAAAAAAATGGACAATTGACCAGGGCAAACGTTAAATTTGATGATAATGACCACCTATTGCGCATTATTGATCGCATCATCCTTCCCTTGGGTCGCAGGGTGGATGCAGATAGCCCCACCGTTGATGCCAGGCTTCCTGATGGATCACGTGTGAATGCTGTCATCCTGCCGGTATCGATCGATGGACCATCCCTCACAATACGCAAGTTTAGAAAAGAAAAACTGACTGTGGACCAGTTAATTAAATATGGTTCAATTACTGTTATTATGGCTGAATTTTTACAAGCCTGCGTGAAGGCTCGCTTGAATATTCTAATATCTGGAGGAACAGGTTCAGGTAAGACCACCCTCCTGAATGTTCTCTCAACGAATATTCCTCAAAATGAACGGATTATCACCATTGAAGATGCAGCAGAACTTCAGCTTCAACAGGAACATGTTGTCCGGCTGGAGACAAAAACCCCCAACGTGGACGGGCGAGGTTCAGTATCCATTCGTGATCTGGTTCGGAATTCATTACGAATGCGACCAGATCGGATTGTGGTTGGAGAAGTGCGCGGTGGTGAAGCGCTTGACATGTTGCAGGCGATGAACACCGGCCATGATGGTTCACTCACGACGATCCATGCAAATACTCCACGGGATGCGTTATCCCGTTTGGAAACACTGGTCTTGATGGCTGGCATGGATTTGCCGCTGAAGATTGTCAGGCAACAAATATCATCTGCAGTGGATCTGATCATTCAACAATCACGTTTGCGGGATGGTACCCGCCTTGTCACTGCCATCACGGAAGTAGCCGGAATGGAAAGTGATACAATCGTTTTATCAGATATCTTCCGTTTTGAACAAAAGGGTATTGATAGCAATGGAAAGATAATCGGTGTAATAAAGCCTACCGGAATTCGTCCCATGTTTTATCCCCGCTTGGAAGCTGCAGGGTTAAAACTTGGGTCGGAGGTATTTGGAGCCACAATGGCGGATATATTAATTTCCAATCGAAATCGTCGTTGAGAATTGGGTGAATGTGTAGTGAGGTTAAACTTATGAGCATGGATGCTAAAGTGAACTTGCGTACAAGAAAATTGGGAATACTCATTAAAGATGCACGCTTGTCCTTAAATAAATCCTTGAAGGAATGTGCTCTTGCGATGGGCATAACTACCGGGGTATTTAAATCTTATGAAGAAGGTCGTCGGGCTCCTTCATTACCAGATCTGGAAATCCTGGCCTATTATTTCAATCTGCCATTGGAGCATTTTTGGAGTAATGATGTGGTTTCGGATAACGCATCGCCGCTGGATTCCCTTAATATCCAGGCTTTGGTTGGCATTCGCCAGCGTATGATAGGAGCCTTGCTACGGAAACAACGGATGGACTCTGGGATTTCGATAAAAGATCTTTCAAAAAGATCCGGGATCTCAGCCTCCAGGCTAAGTGCATATGAATTGGGAGATACACCCATACCTGTACCTATCCTGGAAGAGTTGATGTCGATACTGGAAGGCAGTATTGAGAGCATGTATGATCAATCCGGTCCAATAGGGAAATGGTTGGATGAAAAGAAAGTTGTCCAGGCATTCCTGCAGTTACCTCCTGAATTGCAATCATTTGTCTGTAATCCTGTCAACCAGCCCTACCTTGAATTGGCATTATCGTTGAGTGGCCTCTCACCGGATAAACTTCGCTCCGTGGCAGAGAGCCTGTTGGAGATTACGCTCTAATCCACGATGGGGACTTCGCAATTGGATCA
>JBDRQK010000364.1:0-11586 GCA_043826315.1 Chloroflexota bacterium | reverse complement strand
TGGCACGCGCGCTGGCAATTATTATGTCAACGTGTATGACCTCAAGAGCCGTCCTTTTTATGAGATCGAAGCTCTTTCACTGCATGAAGCCGTACCCGGTCACCATCTGCAGATCGCCTTGCAGCAGGAACTGACCGACCTGCCCAATTTCCGCCGTTTCAGCGGGTTCACTTCTTTTGTGGAGGGCTGGGCGCTCTACTCTGAACGTCTCGGTTTGGAGATGGGTTTCTATCAGGACCCGGCCAGTGATTTTGGCCGTCTGAGTTACGAGATGTGGCGCGCCTGCCGCCTGGTGGTGGACACCGGTATGCATGCCCTGGGCTGGACCCGCCAGCAGGCAATTGACTTCATGCTGGAGAATACCTCCTCCACCGAGTTGAACATCATTAACGAGGTCGACCGCTACATCGCCTGGCCAGGCCAGGCATTGGCTTACAAGATCGGTGAGCTCAAGATCCGCGAACTTAGAGCCTATGCCGAAAACCAAATGGGTCAGCGCTTTGATCTGCGCAAGTTCCATGATGTCATCCTGCTGGCAGGAGCTGTACCCTTGGATGTGCTCGAACAGCGCGTCCAGGAATGGGTGCAGAGACCGTCTTAAGCGAATAGGTGGATGGCAATTCGTAAAAACTGACTTTAGGTTGACGGAAGGTTCAGTTATGGGATCATTTCACGAAAATATGACAGAATATAAAAAACAACTGGAGAAGGGTACCATCCAGGCAGCCTATAAAGGGCTGATGGAATATCTCAGAAGGCTAAGAACATATTTATATAACAAGTATCCAGACCACAATGTATCCGGCATTTATTATGGTTATATGGACATGACCTATTTTTCGTTCATTCCGAAATCGCTAAAAAATGAAAAATTAAAAATTGCCATCGTTTTCCTTCATGAAACCTTTCAATTTGAAGTCTGGTTGGCAGGTTTCAACAAACAGGTTCAACAGGAATACTGGAAATTGTTAAAAGAAGGCAATTGGAGTAAATATCCCCTTGTGCCAACTACCAGAGGGATGGATTCAATTATTGAGCATGTCCTTGTTGCCGATCCGAATTTCAGCGATCTGAACGCGTTAACAGATGGGATAGAACGGGAAACCTTAATATTTATCAGGGACGTTGAGGGCTTTCTCTCGGCACAATGATGCTTTCACCAATTCCTACTCCTTGTACTGAAATGAATATCATTGTGCCAGATCATTCTCAGAAAATGGAACCATTGTAGTTTCTCTATAAAAAGCGTACTCCTGAAAATAACATGGAAAATTACGAGAAAAAACTTCTGGAAATTGTTCCTCTTCCAACCGAACGGGTTTCGGGAGTGATTCAATCGTCAGAGTTGATGGAATATGTCTCGATCCAGAATGCGGAAGAAATGGAAAATGCAATTCGATCCCTGGTCCAAAAGTTACCATTTGGAATTTCTTTTTGGCCAAGTTTTGATTCTTATATTGACGATTGGTACAAAGTTGAAGTCACACCATTTCGATACAATATCTTTTATTGCGAGCGGGGAGGATATGATCTTCGTTTTACCTGCAGCAATTTCTTTGATGCAGCATTTGAAGTGTTTAAGATTATGATACCTTCGTATACAAGAACATCCAGACTGATTGCAGCAAAGTTGGATCAAATCGCTGATCAACGTTTGCTAATATGGCTGCGGATGAGTTCAGAGATCTACCATATGCATCAGATCAATGAGTTGTTTGGAAGGAGAATGGCAGTTGCCAATATCGCCTGGATGAGTGAAGAGTTGGTTCGCATGGGTGTAGCTGATCATCCTGCCACCGCATTTCGAAAAAAGGAACATATTCTCAAGGGTTTGACATTGAGTGGATATCCACTTGAACAGGCCAATGAAATTTACAATCGAATCGACGCTGAGTAAGTTCTTGATTCATCAAGCCTTCCTTATAATGAAGAGTTTCCAAAGATCAGAAAACAATTAGGGTCGATCAAAGATACCCTTAAAAAAATTGATAGCGCACTTTTTCCAGTACGCTATCAATACTCTTCAAACTTCAGTAACGGTCTTGGGAGATGGCCTTTGTTCAGGAGATCAATTCTTCGACACCGGGAATTGGACCTCGGTCACAGTTTTAGGATCGGTTTGACTCCCATTACGACCCGCCCGTAGATAGATCTCACGCTCCGGTCCGCAGATATGATAACCGTTCATTTCGATCCACCTTAACATATCCTGGATGGCGGAATTTAATGTCTTGTAGGGGCCGTTGTGAATTGCCGAAGCCACCATCACTTCTGGCAGGGTATATACTCGGATGCGTTTATGTTCAGGCGGGTCAGCATCGATCGGTTCACATACTTCTGCATCCACATCACTCTCTTTATATTCATCATCAAAGAACTGGGTAAAACAGGGTCCGGTTGGACGGATGCGGTGCATGGCGAGGTATCCTTCCAATTCACCCCACAGGGCAAGTTGTTGGCTGTAGGCAGGGATGATCCCGCGCAAACCAGCCACTTTTAATGGTTTGATCTGTTTAATGACGACTTCCAGTTGACTCATTTTATGCTCCTTGTCCATAAGCTCCAGCCAGGATTTGACGCGCTCCAGGCGTTCCTTTTCTTCTTCCAAACGGGTTTGGATCTCCAATTGGCGGGTTCTCAACATCCCCCGCATTTGATCTGGTGAGAGTTCTTCTTTAAGCAGATGGCCGATCTGCTCGAGTGGGAAACCCATTTCCTTAAGCGCCAGGATGCGGTACAGCCGGGGAAGCTGATCGAAGGTATAGTATCGGTAACCTGTCCACTCATCCACCTTTGCGGGGTGAAACAGCCCCTGTTCATCATAGTATCGCAGGGTTTTGATGGATACCTGGCTGAAGCGTGAGAATAGTCCGATCCGGATCATGCCTTCAGTATATAACCTCCAGCGGGGGGAGAGTCAAGAGGAAAAAATGATTTCTCTTGTCAAACGATCATCAGGTCTATTGTAGAGGAAAATTCATTGAAGAACCCGGTTTTGAATAAACAGGTCACGTTAATGGTTCTCTGACGATTGGCGTGGTAGAATCATTATGCACGTATAATTAATCAGGAGATAGTGTTATGGAACAACAAACAGGTTCATTTGCCGTAAAAAAAGGGCTGGCCCAGATGCTGAAAGGTGGCGTGATCATGGATGTGGTCACCCCCGAGCATGCCAGGATCGCTGAAGACGCCGGTGCCTGCGCTGTCATGGCGCTCGAACGCGTTCCGGCCGACATCCGTGTTGAAGGTGGCGTGGCACGCATGTCGGACCCCGACCTGATCAACAAGATCATGGAAACGGTCAGCATCCCGGTCATGGCCAAGTGCCGCATCGGTCATTTTGTGGAAGCCCAGATCCTCGAATCTTTGGGTGTGGATTACATCGACGAATCCGAAGTGCTCACCCCGGCTGACGAGACTTTCCATATTTACAAGCACGATTTCAAAGTGCCGTTCGTGTGCGGCTGCCGCAACCTGGGTGAAGCCCTGCGCCGCATTGGTGAAGGTGCAGCCATGATCCGCACCAAGGGCGAGGCCGGCACAGGCGATGTTATCGAAGCTGTACGGCATGCCCGAGCTGTTTTCGGTGAGATCCGCCGCCTGCAGAACATGCCCGATGAAGAATTGATGACCTTTGCCAAAGAGATCGGTGCACCCTATGAACTCGTCAAAGAGGTCAAGGAACTCGGTCATCTACCGGTGGTCAACTTTGCAGCTGGTGGCATAGCCACTCCTGCCGATGCCGCCCTGATGATGCAGTTGGGTGTGGATGGTGTCTTCGTGGGTTCCGGCATCTTCAAATCGGGTGACCCGGCCAAGCGTGCCAGTGCCATCGTGAAAGCCACCACGCATTACAAGGATGCCTCCATCCTGGCTGAAGTCAGCCGCAATTTGGGTGAAGCCATGGTCGGTTTGAACGTCTCGACCATGCCCGAATCTGAGAAAATGGCAGGCCGCGGTTGGTAATTTGATCCATGAAAATTGGTGTCCTTGCTCTGCAGGGCGATTTTGCAGAACACATTCGGGTGCTGAAGTGGCTGGATGTTGAAACCGCACAGGTTCGCCTGCCGCACCAACTGACCGGGTTGGATGGCTTGATCCTGCCCGGTGGAGAATCAACCACGATCGGCAAGTTGTGCGTGGATTATGGTCTTTTACAGCCACTGCAGCAATTCGGTCAGGATCACGCCATGTGGGGTACCTGTGCGGGTGCCATCCTGCTCTCAAAGGATGCAGCCCGTTCCCAGCCCCTGCTGGGCTTGATGGATATCCGTGTGGCTCGCAATGCCTTTGGTCGCCAGGTGGATTCCTTCGAAGCCGACCTGGATATCGAACCCCTTAAACAGGCTACGCACACCACTGCGCCCTACCATGCTTTCTTTATTCGGGCACCGATCATTACCGAAGTTAAAGGCGATGCACAGGTATTGGCAACGCTTCCGGATGGGCGCATCGTTGCTGCCTTGCAGGGCAGACTGCTGGCCACCTCCTTCCACCCGGAACTGACCGCTGACACACGCTTTCACGAATATTTTCTGTCACTCATCAACACATAGGTAAAATGTCTGTTCGTCTTCTCGACCTTCTGGACCTGATCAATCTATATCATTACCGGCAACAGGTGATCGTACTGGATAGCGCCCGGTTGTTGACGCGCGGCAGTTTGATGGGGTTACCCTCCATGCTTTCCTACCTGAATCCCCGCCGCGAGGTCGCCACAGCCATCTCTATGCAGAAAGGTGCTGTCCTGATCGGGCAGGTGACACACTCCAATGCTTCCCAGCATGCCAACCTGGCTTTCCTTGCGCCTGAAGAAAGCAGCCCGACCATGCAAGCCTCCCTGCTGGATTTTCTTTCCGTGCAGGCTGGTGAATGGGGTTGCCAGTCCCTTTTGGCCGAGGTGGATGAATGTTCACCTGTCTTCAGAGCCTTGCGCCAATCGGGTTTCTCCATGTACGCCTGGCAGCGGGTTTGGAAATTGAATGATCTCGCTGAACCCAATAGTGCGATCTTATGGAATGAAACGGTCGACTCGGACCTGATATCCATTCAGAACCTGTATAACCTGATCGTTCCGGCCATGCTCCAGCCAATGGAACCTCTCCCGCATCATGCGGCTGGATTGATCTTCCGCCAGGAGGGCGAAATTCAGGCTTACATCAGCTTAAAATACGGTCCGGTCGGCATCTGGGCTCAACCGTTCATTCACCCGGATGCAGCCTGTCTGCCCGAGTGGATGACCGCCATTCTGACCTCCATCCCCAACCGGCGCAACCGCCCGGTTTATGTCTGTGTCCGCTCCTATCAGGCTTGGCTGGAGAGTATTCTTGAAGAATTGAGCGCCTCAGCTGGAGAACGCCAGGCTGTAATGGTTCGGCACCTGGCTGTTCGCAAGTTTGTCGAAGAAGCACTTCCCGCCAATAAAGTGGAACCTGCCTGGGCAAAACCAGCCACACCGCTAACCCGCATCAAACCTACCGATGCAGAATGACTTATAGAAAAATTGGATTATTTAATTTGTAAACTTTTTTTAAATCAATGATTGGAACCAGATGGTGAAGTATAAAAATGACTAAAATGCGAATAACTGATGACCTGGATGCCTTGCTGGGCGTCATCCCGCCTGCCATCGCGACCGCGGTCCAAAAAGAAAATAACAGCGACAACCTGCTGGAAGTAATTCTGGACCTGGGACGTGTGCCCACTGCCCGTTTTGTGGACCATGAAACCGTCTTGAGCGAGCGGGAGATCACCCGCCAGGAATTGGATTTCGTGGTCGAGCATATCGGGGATATTGATGCCGACAATCGCGCTGGATTGGAACGAACCCTGCACCGCATCTCTGCCATCCGCAATCGGCGCGGTCATATCGTCGGGCTGACCTGCCGGGTCGGTCGCGCTGTGTATGGCACGGTCGACATTCTCCAGGATATCATCGAATCAGGCAAGAGCATCCTGATCCTGGGTCGTCCAGCGGTCGGCAAGACCACCCTGCTGCGTGAGGCTGCCCGCATCCTGGCTGAGACCCACCGCGTCATCATCGTGGACACCTCCAACGAGATAGGTGGGGATGGCGATGTGCCGCATCCAGCCGTGGGAAAGGCGCGCCGCATGCAGGTGCGTGAACCCATGCTGCAGCATGAGGTCATGATCGAAGCTGTCGAGAACCACAATCCCGAGGTGATCGTCATTGATGAGATTGGACGTGAGCTGGAAGCCGCCGCGGCCCGCACCATCGCTGAACGCGGTGTGCAATTGATCGGCACAGCCCACGGCAACACCATCGACAACCTGATGCTCAATCCGACCCTGTCCGACCTGATCGGCGGCATCGAGGCTGTCACACTCTCAGATGAGGAAGCCCGACGGCGCGGCACCCAGAAGACAGTGCTCGAACGCCGCGCCCCGCCCACCTTTGATGTACTGGTGGAGATCCAGACCCGTGACAGGCTGGCGGTACACTTCGATATCTCCGAGTCGGTCGATTCTCTTCTGCGCGGTTATCCGATGCCGCCCGAGTTGCGTTCACGGGATGCCAAAGGTAATATCCAGATCGAAAAAGCGCCAATTAGTATGCGCGCCACAACTGGTTTCCGCATTGAAAATGGCAACAACCAGCGGCGTCCCGCCCCGCTGGAAATGCGCCCATCACCTCGCCCGGGGCGGGAGCAGGCTGCTTATACTGATTCAACACAGGTTGAGAACCCAGCGTTCTACCCGGAAACAAATCGAATGCTGCAAAAAACCGTGCGTATCTACCCTTATGGTGTAGCCCGCAATCGCTTGTTGCAGGCTGCCAAACGACTGGGTGTGGCAGCCCAGGTGGCAACCGATGTCGGTAGTGCCGATGTGTTGGTGACCCTCAAATCCCATTATCGCAACCGCCAGCAGACGATCATGGACGCCGAGCAGCGTGGCATGCCCATCTATGTCTTGCGCGCCAACACCGTCTCCCAGATGGAGCAGTTCTTGGGCAATCTGTTTAATTTGGCGGAACTTCAACCGAAAACGGACGAGATCAGTAACATCCAGCTTGAGACACAGGCAGCCATTGCAGCCGTATTGAACGGTGAACGCTGGGTGGACCTGCCTTCGGCTCCCTCCACGGTGCGGCGCTTACAGCATGACATGGCTCGTCAGGCTGAACTGGTCTCACACTCCTATGGCAAGGAACCCCGCCGCCGGGTCAGGATCTTTCGCGAATGACTCCGGTCAGGTTCATCACCCTGGAAGGCCCGGAAGGCTCCGGTAAGACCTCCCACATGGGTCCACTCTCCAAATGGCTGGAAAGTGAGGGCTGGCAGGTGTTGTGCACGCGCGAACCCGGGGGAACCCCCATCAGCGAGCAGATCCGTACTGTGATCCATGACCTGAAAAACAGGGAGATGCACCCTCACACCGAGACCCTGCTCTACCAGGCTGCCCGCGCCCAGATCGTGGAGCAGGTCATCCGCCCCCAACTAGTCCTGGGGGGTATTGTGCTGTGCGACCGTTATGCCGATTCGACCCTGGCTTACCAGGGCTATGGACACCGTCAAAATCTGGATGAAGTGCGCGCCCTCATCAATTACGCCACTGCCGGTTTGCAGCCGGACCTGACCGTTTTGTTGGATGTGGATGTGGAGATCGGTCTGCAACGCAGCTCCCAGCGCCGCTCGCATGGTGGCGAATGGAACCGGCTGGATGCCTACGAGTTGGAATTCCACCAGCGTGTGCGCCAGGGCTACCTGGAACTGGCAAAAGCCGATCCGGAGCGTTGGGTTGTTGTTGACGCCTCCGTGAGCTGGCAGAAAGTCCAGTCGGCACTGCGCCAGGTCATTTCAGAAGGATTAAAAAAATAGGATCAGGTTTTACACCCGCACGATTAAAAGCGTAGGGGCGGGTTTCATACCCGCCCGAATTTTGGCGTAGATCGTAGTCCTAAAAACCCATACCTCCCATACCCATGCCACCCATGTCCCCGCCCAGGTCGGGCAGGGCGCTTTCAATTTCCTCCGGGCTCTGGCCGGATTCCAGGCGGTCGACTACGTCGTCGAATTCGGGAGGCAGCTCCTCACCCATCTCGCTACCCATTTTGCGCATCATGGCAGCCATCGCTTTCGGGTCATCTTCCAACCCGGCCAGGGCAGAGGGATCTGCCAGGCTTTCCATGCGACTCTGCTCGGATTTGGCCACGCGCACACGTGGAGGCCTGCGACGTACATTGGCGCTCCGGCAGTGGCTGCATGCCACCGGCTTGCTGCCATATTCGGCATAGGTTAAGTAAATGTCAAAGCGTTGTTTGCAATCCAGGCAGATGTAATCGTACAGGGGCATGGCTTCTCCGTTCGTTTATTCTCTGGCGAAGATTATACAATGAATGATACGAAAAGCTCCCTTACGAGATAAGGCCAAATTGCTTTCCAACCCTTGCAAAGATCTCCAAAACACGCTCCAGTTGATCGTCCGTATGGGTGGCCATGTAACTGGTACGCAGGAGTTGGCGCCCCTCCGGGACAGCTGGAGCAAGCACCGGGTTGACAAAGATGCCTGCATCGAAAAGTGCTTTGCTTATCATTAGCGTGCGCAGATCGTCACCGATAAAGATGGGGATCACAGGTGTTTCCGAGTGACCGATATCGAACCCGAGAAGTCTGTATTCCTTGCGCATATAAGCTGCCACATCATTGACGCGTTGAATGCGTTCCGGTTCGGTTTGCATGACGTGCAGGGCAGCCAGGGCTGCCGCAGCATTGGCTGGTGGAATGCTGGCGCTGAAGATCATGGAACGGGCATTGTGTTTGATGTAATGGATGATGTCATCGTCTCCGGCAATGAAACCACCCAGGGAGGCGAACGACTTGCTGAAGGTTGACATGATGAGATCAACCTCATCCGTCAATTTGAAATGTGCAGAAGTTCCGCGTCCACCCCCCAGAACACCTGTGGCGTGGGCATCATCCACCATCAGGCGTGCATTGTATTTTTGGCAAAGCGGAACGATCTCGGGCAAAAGTGCAATATCCCCTTCCATACTGTACAGCCCGTCCACCACGACAAGTCTGCCGGAGGCCTCTGGGACATGGCTTAATACGCGCTCCAGGTGGGTCATATCGTTATGGCGGAAGCGCACGATCTTACCCCAACCCAATCTGGCACCGTCCACAATGGAACCATGATCAAGCTTGTCCAGCACGACCACGTCATCCTGGGAGACAAGAGCACTGATCGTGCCGAGGTTGGTCTGCATCCCGGTCGAAAAGACCAGGGCAGCCTGTTTGCCGACCCATTCTGCCAGTTCGCGCTCAAGCTGTTCGTGCAATTCGATGGTCCCGTTGAGAAAGCGTGAACCAGTACAGGAGGTTCCATAGCGTTTGGTTGCATCCAGTGCAGCCTGGCGGACCTTGGGATGGGTGGTCAGACCCAGGTAATTGTTCGAGCCGCACATGATGAGTCGGTGACCCTTGTAAACAGCTTCGGAGCCTTCATTATCAGTAAGTGGAATGAAATAGGGATAATATCCTGAAGCGATGGCTTCTTTGGCTGTGGTGTAATTTATGCATTTCTCAAAAATGTCCATCTTGTCCTCCGATCGGTTGGGTAGAATTGCCTGGACCTGGGGGAGATCTTTTCCAGTATTAATGCCGGGATAAACATCCGTTCATGGATGTCAATTGAGGAATGCTACATTTTCTTCTTCTTTCCCGAGGCAGCCATCAGGTCCAGCAGGCTGAAGACCAGGGACTTGGGCAGTTTGCTGGACAGCAGGTAGAACAGGCGCGAATCTGTGCCGGGGAAGATCAGGAATCGGCCTTTCTCAGCCTGTTGCAGGATGGCTTTTGCCACCTTTTCGGCAGAGAGCGCTTTGGCGTTGCCCGAGATGGCTTTTGTCTCAACCGGTTTGAAAGGTTCCTCATAAGCCAGTTGGGGTGTTTCAGTGTCAGGGGGGAAGGCTACCGAGACACGGATGCCATGCGGTTTTAATTCTGCCCGTAACACTTCCGAGAATCCGGTCACGGCATATTTTGTGGCACTATAAGCGCTATATCCAAACACACCCAGGTATCCCGCCATTGAAGAGATATTGATGATATGACCGGAACCGCGCTTAAGCATCTCCGGCAGGAGCGCTTTGGTCACATACACCGTACCAAAATAATTGACCTGCATCAAGCGCTCGTAGACATCCAATTCGAGCTCCTGGACATAACCTGGCTGGGTGTCGCCAGCAGAATTGATAACCACGTCCGGGATCCCGGCATTTTCTATGACACTTTGGACCATTCGCCCGGCTTGCTCGGCGTCCGAGACATCCGCGCAGAAAATTCCGCAAAACTGGGAGGCATCGCGACGGACAGCTTCCACTTCTTTCAGGGCAGCCTCCAAAACATCTCTGCGGCGCGCACTTAGCCAGATGTGCGCACCCGCCGCGGCCAGTTGTTTTGCTGCCGCCAACCCGATCCCGCTCGAACCGCCAGTGATAAGTACGACCTTATGATTCCAATATGGATTTGGTGTCATATATTACCTTTTGAGGTTTTCCACTTGAATAATGAGGATTTCCATTGATTCTGTCTGCAGGACTGGTATAAAACAAGACAGGCATAATGGGGGGGCATAGGCTGATATTATAACCAATTTTCTAATTTAAAGAGGAATAACATCTTTTATATCGCCATAGAAAAGGTGAGTATAATAATCAATAAACAATCATCTCGCCAAAACTAGCAACTTCCCCCCTTACCCCTGCGGGTCGGGGACTTTGCCGAAAATTCCGCATGCTCTTGGCGGAAGGTTGCAATGAATTCGAGCCTGATCTTAAGAACCTGCGGGACGATTAAATAAGAATATATAATAACAAAGGAAAAAACCTTATGAAAATTTTCTTTTACATCCTGTCGATCTTGTTGACAGTGGGCGGCGTGATCTGGTTCCTGCAGGGCATCAATTTCCTGCCCGGCAGCTTCATGACAGGCCAGGTGCGCTGGGCTTATTACGGCGTGATGGCTGTCATCGCCGGGATTGCCATGTATATCCATGCCAGGAACATGAAAGCCACTCCGCCAAATGAATAAGACCAGGCACCAGGGGGACACAGGTCACAGCTTCAGGGTTGCCACCCATCAGGGCGGCTTTTCGTCAGGGTCGGAAATTTTCCGACCCTTTTCCACAGAGTTATCCACAGTTTTATCCACAGGCTTCTGAATGTTTTTCGGCAAGCCCTTGCCCTGTTCTGCACCCTTGGCGATCCCGTCTTGTGGTGCCTGCTGCGCGGCTGTTCCGTGGAGGTTTCCAGGAAGATTGGGCTTATTTTTCAGGGTTTTTTCCCGTGAAGGTCGGAAATTTTCCGCCTCTCGCTCTAGTAGTACTAGTAGTGGTAGTTTAAGATTTAAACTAGTTTTTAAAAACTTAATTAAACTACTAGTACTAGTAGTTAATCGGTTGGAGACGGAAAATTTCCGTCCCCATTTCACAAAGTTATCCACAGGTTTTTCCACAGGTCTCTTGCTGCTTTTGTGTCTGTGCCTTGTTTTGCCGGGTGACTTTGCCTGCCTTGAGTCAAGGTTTGGCTTGTGGACAGGTCCTGCAACAGGATAGGGACTC
>JBDRQK010000363.1:0-6388 GCA_043826315.1 Chloroflexota bacterium | reverse complement strand
TATGATCCCCGTATGTTGGAGATCAGAATTTGGTCACAGCCTGCACATCAACTTTTGGATAAATTTGGCCAGTTACCGGGGGCATGGAGTTGTAAACCCAATCCACCTGCACGATCCCGGCTTGTACGCCTCCCACGCGCTGGATGCCCTGGTAGGTTCCGCGCATCAACACATCTTCCATCGTTAATGCCATGCCAAAAACCGCCAGGCTGGCTCCGTTTGGGATGGCTTGTATTTCAGCCTGGTATACCGACGCGGAAAACAGGATATGTTCTGCGTCCAGACTTTGTGCCTGGATGGCAGGTATGAGTACCGGGAAACCATCCTCTCCTATGTAAGCCAGGAACTTCAGGTTATCCAGTTTGTTCAGAAACTTGATTGTCCAGTTATTAAGCACAGACTTCTTTCCAGGTTTCCTGCCCAGGCTGCGCGCCAGCATGGATTGAACAGCAGCAAAGATGATGCGGTTCATGGGAAGGGCGGTTTTTCCGGTCTGGGAAACCAGTTCCAGGTAGTAAACCGTGTGAATGCCGAAATAGGCGTTGTACCGGAACATGGGCACATTGTTGTAATAATCATATTCTGTCCCTTCCCTGGCTGTATGCTGGAAGGTCGCCTTGCCGCGCCACAGATCCTTATCCAAGCTCATGATCAGGAAACCCGTCTTGGGGTTATTGAAAATATATTCTTTCGATAACCCTTCAGTGAACTGTCCAAAGGACAGTTGCCTCGGACTGCAAGCCATCAGGGTCGAGATCAATGTCACATGCGGCAGACCTTGTGGGGTTACAGATGCCAGCAAACCTATTTTCATGGCTGGTTGGGTGCTTTGAATATCCTCAGCGGAAAAAACATCAGAATGGTTCTGGTTGCTCATGCTTGACTCCTGGATTTCTCTGGTTCACGGGTCGCGCCACTGGCGCGGATGATTTCTGGATCTACTCCGGAATGTTCGGCTGCTCGCAGGAATAGCCCCACCTCTTCATTGGTCATCAGAGGCGTTTGGGCAAAATCCCACTCCATGCCCAGCCGGGTGTACTGGTCCCGGCACAAATTATTAAATGCACACAACTCCCATCGGGATACACTCCCATCCAGGTGGGTGGTAATGAATTTGCCCAGGGCAGAAATATTTTCTTGTGTGGCGGTAGCTCCCGGGATGAGGGGCGTGCGGATCCACAGGTCGATCTGCCGGGTTTGCTGCCTGATGAAGTCACGAATATAAAGTAAATTGGACAGGATGCGTGTATTGGGTTGCCCTGCATATTTGCGGTGCTGCTCATTATCGAATAATTTGAGATCATACAATACCAGGTCAGTGAAAGGCAATAACCGCTCCAGTGTGTGGGTGGTGCACATACCGCATGTGTCAAGGGCAGTTGACACACCTTCCTCTTTTAATCCGCGTAAAAGAGCTTCGGTAAAATCACCTTGCAGCGTTGGTTCTCCTCCGGAAAGGGTTACTCCACCTCCGGATTTTTCGTAAAATGCGCGATCCTTGAGGAGCTCCAACATCAAATCATTCACGGTCACGGTTTTCCCAAGTGCTTCGATCGCACCTGCCGGGCAGGCTTCGCTGCAAGCCCCGCACATCTGGCAGTGTGTCCGGTCGATCACAAGTCCTTCATGTGTCATTGTCAGGCAACCGTTCGGGCAGGTCTCCAGGCAGGTGTGACAGTCCAGGCAGCGCGTGGAAAACCACTGGTTCTGGATGGCGGGAGAGATGCTTTCCGGGTTGTGGCACCACGCACAGTGCAGTGGACAGCCTTTAAAGAAGACGGTGGTGCGAATGCCCGGTCCGTCTTCCGTGGAGAGACGTTGGAGGTGAAGGATGCAGCCTTGCGTTGGTTGGATTGTCATTAATAGGTTTTCTGGGTTTATTTCATCTGGTGGCTTTCGCGGGCGATGATCTCGTTCTGCAATTCTCGCCCTATGGCAGTGAAGTCTGCATTGTATCCGGTCACACGCACCAGCAAATGGCGGTAATTTTCCGGGTGCTTTTGAGCATCCCGCAGCATATCGGCATTGATCATGTTGACCTGCAGAGCGCTGCCTCCGTTCTCAACATAACCTTTTAAAAAGGCTTTGAACTTCTGCTTGTGTTCGGGGTCGCGCAGCATGGAAGGGTTAAAGGTCAGGGTATGACTACCTCCATTTGGAAGAATGTTCATGAACTCATCCCAATCACCTTTTCCGTCCGGGGCTTTGCCACCCAGCACCTTGCCGACCGAGTTGACATTGGCAGTTGGGCCGTTCAGGTCGGCACCATTGGAAGGGCATAACGCATTGGAAAGGAATTTTCCTTGGGGGCGTCCGTCCGGACTAGCAGCCAGGATGAAACTATCTGCAACCCAGTAGTTCCAGCTCAACATGCCTGGGCGGAATTGTCGACCGGTGGACCGGGTCTTGTGTTTCCAGGTTTCCTCGCTCCACATTTCCATCACCTGCCGCGCCAGGTCATCCGCACTATCATCATCACGGCCGTATTTGGGAGCCTTATGCAGAGCGCGTGCCTGCAAAACTTCATGTCCGACCCAGTTGTCCTTGAGAGCTGTGATCAGTTCACCCATGCTGCAAGCTTTTTGTTCAAAAACCAGGTATTTGACTGCCAGGAGTGAATCTACAGTGGTGGCGAAGGTGACGCCTTCGATGGTCACATAACCCAGTTCAGCACCACCTGCGGTTATATCCTTCCCTTTTTGTGCGCAGCCTTTCACCAGGCAGGATACATAAGGTGTGGGTGCAAACCTGGCTCGTATGGATTCGCTCAGCTCATACAGGTCCACGATGCGCTGGATGATGTGGCGGGTTTGGGTGGTGTAGGCCTTCCAAAATTCATCCCAGGTTTGAAAGCTGGTTGCCGGACCGGTATCCGCTCCCCATCGTTTGGGTTTCTCAAATTTGCCTGTCATCGGGTCACAAAAAGGCTGCAGATCATATCCTCCTGTCAGGGTGAGTTCAACGGCTTTTAGCAGGTTAAGATTGGCGTCCACAGTTCCCGAGCGGTCGTTTCCGACCATTGTGTTCTCCAGGCATCCGACAGGGGCATAATCGAAGACATTATGTTCATTAATGAGATGGGATTTACCAGATCGCCTGGCTTGCAGCATCATTCCAGCCATCGATCGTTCGTCGAAGTTCATCAGGAAGGGGGAACCCTGGCTGGATGCGATCATCTCCACCACCCGGTCCATCAACACTTCGGGTGTATTGCGGTGCAGACGAACATTGGGTTTTGGTTCCAGGATGGGTGACATCTCGTCAATGACATCCAGGAGGATATAGGTCAGGTCATTGGTCATATCCTGCCCTTCAGCACCCAACCCGGACAAGGTCAGAAGTTGACCATATCCTGCTGTGATGCCCTGGTTACCGCCCGTGCGGATCATGCTGTCATAAGCAGTATTGCAGTGTATCCAGAAGCACTTCAGGATATCTTTTCCGAATTCAGGCTGCATCCCTTCGCGAATGGACTTCTCCCAGAATGGAAATAGGTACTGGTCGATGCGCCCGAACGAATCTCCCGGACCAGGGTAGTTCTCATCTGCCATCACCAGCATATGGGTCAGCCATAAGGACTGCACGGCTTCCCAAAAGGTTTGGGCAGGATCCCAGGGTACTCTCTGGAGGCTGTCAGCCATCCGGGTTAATTCCTGTTTGCGAACGGGGTCAGGTTCAACCTGTGCCAGTCGGCTGCACTCCCTGGAATATTCAAGCGCCAGGTCGCACGGCAGGGTGGCTGCTGTCAGCATGGCTTTGAGTTGACCGCCTTTCGGACCGCCCTTCTCAGATTCAGAAAGGTCTGCATAATTGGCTTCCAACTCGGCGTGTATCGTTTTCCAGCCTTCACGTATCACCCGCCCGTAATCCGGAATTAAGTGTCCCGAGGTCGCACCGGAGTTTCCGTAGCCGTGGTTATGGAACCAGAGCATGGCAGCCCGGCTGCCTTGTGGACCATAGATCAGGCGGTCATGTTCCCGGGTCTCTTTTCTGGTCAGGCAGGCTGAAGTTTCGATATTAAAACGGGCTCCGGCTAACAGGTCACCAGGCAGGATCTCTTTGGGCAGATAATGCACCATGACTTCTTTGTTGAACCAGGCCCGTCTTTCCGGCAGGCTCCATTTCCAGAAGTCAGCATGCAGGTCGACGCGCTGGGCAATCTGGTTAAATGAAGACCGGAAGGTTTGCAAAAAGGCATAGGTTTCGGGGACAATGTAAAAACTGAGTTCATTGTATTGAAAATCCCAATCTGTCCCGGTTGTCCACGAGGTATATTCGTTATTCCAGGCGCGCCGGACTCCCTGGAAATAATAATCCCTTAACCATTGTATACGCTCGGAGCTGTTGCTTGGTGACTTGATATCATAGGCAGGTTTTTCGAGAGTGGCAGTAACCATGAATTCGATCCTTTCAGAGATGATCAATACATTTGAATACTTGGAAATTCTGGGAAAAATCTTTAGGTTTAAGTATTATACAATTATCTTCTTGGAAAGTACAATTCTCGCAGTCAATTAAAAAACAACCAACCCATTGATTAAAGGGTTGGTTGTCATGTCTATACCAAAATTCTTACGTGTTCAGTTCTTTGTTGATCGGCAGGATCAAGATCGGGCTGTCGGAAAGCTGCACAACCTGCTGTGCCACACTTCCGGTAAAAAGCAGGTCCAGTCCGCCCCGGCCTTGTGATGTGATCATGATCAGATCAACACCTTCGCGTTTGCCTACATCTACGATCGTGCGCGCCGGGTACGAGCCGCTCACCACAGTTCGCACCGACAGGCCTTCTTTCTGCAAGCTTTCTGCAACAGAAGCCAGATATTTGCGCATACCGGTTACAGCCTGCTTGCGGATGGCCTGGATGACGCTGGCAACCGCCCGATACTTCTCGCTCTCGGGTACCGCAGGTACAGACAGCAGCATCAGTTCACTATCAAATAACCTGGCATATAAGCGTGCATACGGCAGAAGCTGTTCGGCAAAGGCTGAACCATCCAGGGCAACCAGGATCCTTCCAATGTGGGGAGCTTGTGCTGGACCGCTCTCGAACACCTGTGCCAGAAGAACAGGGATATCCAGTAGATGGACCAGTTTGCTGGAAAGTCCCCCGCGCAGCCAGTGCTTCTCGCCGGATTTTCCATGCGTGGAAATGATCACCAGGTCAACATTCTGTTCCAAAACCAGCTTTTGGGCTGCTTCTGCCGGTGATTCTGCGCGCACGATGCTATCTACCTGGACACCACTGGCATGGATCTTTTCCGCCACACCCAGCAAGTAATTCTCGATCTCAAATCTACCTTCTTCTTCGGAAAGGTAGGAGCGGGATGCGCTTAGCAGGGTCAGATGAGCACCGCTGGTCTCACAGATGAACTGTGCCATCGGTAAAGCCTGGGCGGCATAGTCTGAGCCATCCAGCAGGGTGACCACGTGGCGGATGTTGACATCTCTTTCCAGCCGGTGTTGGCTCAAAATGGGGTCGGGGATCCAGCCTAATTTGATTGGGACTTGATCTCCGTTCCCATTAATTTTTTCTTGAATAGCTGCCTGACCAAATCCAAAACCAGCCAGCAGGCTCGAGTTGATATGTCCCAGGTAATCCATCTCGGGGGTGGGTGCACCGATGCGCTTGCGGAAAAAGCTGAAGGCGATATATAGGATGGGAATTAATATGAAATAAGCCCAGGCGCCTTCCATGAATCGCTCTTCAAAGATGACCAGTGTGGCGCTGGTTGTTAATAAAGCTGCGATGATCGTACCCATAATTAATCCAGCCTTCTGCATGGAAATCTGCTCTTTCACCTCGCGTACCAACCGTTTGGTCACAGCCCACCCGGTCATGCTTAGCAGAATGAAGACCCCGACTGCATATAATGCCAGGTAGGTCTCTTCATGGGTTCCAAACAGTAGGAAGCACAGGCTCACAATGGATACTTCCAGCCAGACTGGTTTGTCAGCAACTTCATATTGATTGAGTTCACCAAGGGCAAAGGGACTATAGTGACGCTCTTTTAGTCCCAGGGAAAGGTTTTGCAAACCCTGTGCACTGGCTGCAGAAGCGGACATAAGCACAAATATACCCACCAGTGAACCCAGGTAGGGCAAAGGGGGTGGCAGCAGCTTGTCCATGGTTTGAGTAAAGACGGATACTTCTTTAATGGCAGGGTCGGCAAATGTAAAGATCGCCGGGCCGATGATCAACATGGTGGCCGCGGTGGTGACCATGATGATCAGCAGACTCCTGAAAGCCTTTTTGCTTTTCTGTTCCGCAGTACCCGCGTAGGCTGCCACCAGGTTGGCAAACACCTCGATCCCGGTCATCACTGCTAGGATCCGTACATAACCGCCAATGGTAAATCTTAAGTTGGGGGGTAAAAATGCTTCAAGCGAA
>JBDRQK010000362.1:0-4099 GCA_043826315.1 Chloroflexota bacterium | reverse complement strand
GTGCTCGAAGCCGTCCTGAAAGACCCGCTTGGTATTGGTTATAACAACATGGGATATGCCTTCGATCTGGCTTCCGGGAACCCGGTTGCAGGTGTGCTCATCGTTCCGATTGACTTGAATAATGACGGCAAGGCTGACGATATTGAGCGCATTGAGACCATGCCTGAAGCCATCCAGGCGGTTGCGACAGGCAAATATCCCTCACCCCCGGCCAGGCCCTTGTATGTTGTCACCAAGGATAAGCCTGCCGGTCTGACGCAGGACTTCATCCTGTGGATCTTGACCGATGGTCAGGCCTTTGTTGGTGAAGCTGGTTATGTTCTGCTTACACCCGATCAACTGGCTGAATCGCTCGCACGGGTGAGATAACCATCCGTCGTTCGACCACAAGGTAACCCTCCCCGATTTTGGAAAAACAATCGGTTTCCTGCTGGTTTTATCAAGAATATCTATGGAGGCGTATGAAAGATTTTGCAGCAACGCTTGCACAGCGGAAGAAGAAAGATAATAATTCCCGCCGGACCATTTTCATCATTTCGCTCATGCCTTTTGTGCTGATCATGGCTGTTACGCTGGCACTTTTGCTGCGTTCCTGGCCTATCCTGGAGCAATATTCACCCTGGGAATTATTGACCAGCACGGTTTGGCGTCCCATGCAGGGTCAGTTTGGTTTTTTACCCTTCATCGCCGGTACCTTTTGGGTCACTGCGGTGGGTGTGGTCCTGGCTGTACCGCCCTGCATCCTGACCGCCATTTACCTGTCTGAGTATGCCAGGTCAGCCACCCGCACCATACTCAAACCTCTTTTGGATGTCCTGGCTGCCATTCCATCGGTAGTATACGGCGTTTGGGGTGTGCTTGTCATCGTTCCCTTTGTCGGGGATGTTCTACGTCCGGCTTTTAACGCACATTTGGGTTGGATTCCGTTTTTTGCCTCGAATCAACCGACCGGCTACAGCATCCTTTCTGGAGGGATCGTCCTGGCTGTCATGATCGCCCCTTTCATCATTGCAGTGACCTATGAAGTATTAAAAACAGCCCCGCAGGACTGGCGGCTTGGTTCATTGAGCGTCGGAGCGACCCGCTGGCAGACAATACGCCATATCGTCTTCCGTCAGACCTGTCCGGGCATGATCGCAGCTGTGGTGTTCGCAACTTCCCGTGCATTTGGCGAGACAATGGCCGTGATGATGGTGGTCGGTAATGTTCCCAATCTACCCACCTCCATTTTCGATCCTGCCTACCCGCTTCCAGCACTGATCGCCAATAACTATGGAGAGATGATGTCCATCCCGCTTTACGATGCAGCCCTGCTCGGTGCAGCCTTGATCCTGCTGGTGATGGTCCTGATATTCAACATCTCATCCACGCTGGTCTTGCGGCGCATGTTGAGGAGTAACTGGTTATGAAATTCCGCTGGCAACGACGACATGTTGGCGAAGTTATCGCCCGGATCCTGATGCTTTTTTCTTTTTCACTTGTCATCGGCAGTCTTGGTCTTATTCTGTGGACGGTGCTCTCGAAAGGCTTGCCCGCCCTGACCTGGGATATGGTCAGCCAGACCCCCAAAGGCGGCTTTTACCTTGGCAAGGAAGGCGGCATCTTGAATGCCATCATTGGTTCACTTTATATGGCCGGCGGCGGCACACTCATTGCGCTCGTTTTCAGTCTGCCATTGGCGCTCTACCTTGAAACCTACCTGAAGGATTCGCGCTGGGGGGATATGGTGCGGCTTTCGCTGGATGTTTTATGGGGTATCCCCTCCATTGTTTATGGTGCCTTCGGTTTTACAATTATGCTGGCACTGGGGTTGCGCGCCTCACTTTTGGGTGGCATCCTTGTCCTGGCTTTGCTGCAGTTGCCGATCATGACGCGTGCCATGGACGAAGTCATCCGCCGTATGCCACCCAACCTTGCACAGGCAGCGCAGGCACTGGGTTCCACCAGGCTGGAGGTGGCCACCCGCATCATCATCCGCCAGATGATGCCGGGAATTGTCAGTGCAATTTTGCTGGCCTTTGGACGTGGCATTGGCGATGCTGCTTCGGTCCTGTTTACCGCTGGATTCACCGACCGCATTCCCACCTCTTTGATGAGCCCTGCCGCTTCCTTACCCCTGGCTGTTTTCTTCCAGTTGAGTACCCCTTTCCCGGAGGTGCAGCAGCGCGCCTATGCCTCCGCTCTGGTCCTGACCATCATTGTTTTGGTCATCAGTCTTGGTTCACGCTGTCTTTCGAACCTTGTCGGACGCCACACCATTACTTAGAATCATAAGAATTTAACCCATAGGAAAACCTTATGCCATATCATATTCAAGTTCGCAACCTGAACGCATGGTACAACAACCAGCAAGTCCTCAAAGATATCAATATTGAAATTCCCCGCAGGAAAATTACCGTCATCATGGGGCCTTCGGGCTGCGGCAAAACCACCCTGCTTAAGATTTTTAACCGCTTTTTCGAGTTGACAGACAACACTCGTTTGGAAGGGGAAGTGCTTGTGGACGGGGAAAATATCTACGCCAGTGATATCGACGAAACCGAAGTACGAAAACGGGTTGGTTTGCTTTCGCAGCGTCCTACCCCCTTGCCAATGTCCATTTATGACAACGTTGCCTATGGCATGCGCATCCACCGTATGAAAAAAGATTCCCATGCCTGCAGGAATGCAGTCCGGCATTATCTGGAATTGGCTGGTTTATGGGATGAGGTTGACAAGCGCTTGCACGATCCCGCCAACGCGCTCTCAATTGGGCAGCAGCAGCGTTTGTGCCTGGCGCGCGGCTTGGCGGTGGAACCGGAGATCATACTAGGCGATGAACCGACCTCCGCCCTCGACCCGATCTCATCCCAGCATATCGAGCACAAACTGCTCGAACTCAAGGAGAATTACACCACGGTCTTTGTGACCCACACCCTGCGTCAGGCCAAGCGCCTGGCAGACCACGTGGTCTTTATGTACATGGGTGAGGTGATCGAAGCCGGCCCGGCCAAGCAGGTTTTCGAGCAGCCCCGGCAGGAGCGCACGCGCGCCTACCTGGCAGGCGTGTTTTAAACCCCAGCGCTGGAAAGTGCTGAAGAAAACCAGGAAAAATCAGTAAAAACATATTTAAATCTTAGGTTGGGTAGAGCGGATTAAAAAGGCTGTTCATCTTTCAACACCAGAGCGAAACCCAACTGACAAAACTGAGGAGCGAAGCGACACTTGCACCTGCATGCACACCTGCCCTTGCACTACCCGTCACACTGTTCCCCCTTTCCCCTGCGGGACGGTGACTTCGCCGGCGTCCTTGCAGCAGTTTTAGGTTGGGTTGAGTGTATCCAGGGCTGCCAACATCAACAAACAACAGAGTGCAAAGTACCCGCCGTAGGTCCTGGCTGCTTTTCCCAGGAAAGGTGAAACCCAACAATTGAGCTGCCTACGGTTTCTCCAAGCCATGTGCATTCAGCAGGGCTTCATCTGCCATGAGTGTGCGCGTCTCCCCATCCGCCACAATACGACCTTCGTCCATGATCACCATGCGCTCGAAAAGTTCATTTACCAGCGCCATGTCATGCGTGGAGACCAGCATGGTCAAAGGCAGGTCGCGCAGCAGGTTGATGAAGGCGCGCCGTGCCCGTGGGTCCAGCCCTGCTGTCGGTTCATCCAGCACCAGCACCTCGGGTTCCACCGAAAGCACCGTGGCAATGGCAATGCGCTTCTTCTCACCCATGCTCAGGTGGTGGGACACGCGCCTGGAAAACCCTGTCATATTGACAGCCTCCAGTGCTTTTTCCACTCGCCTGGAAACCTCTTCGGGTGCCAACCCCTGGTAAAGCGGTCCATAAGCCACATCATCAAACACGGTCGGTGAAAACAGTTGGTCATCCGGGTTCTGAAATACCAATCCAACTTCAGCCCTGATCTTACCCAGGTTTTTCTGCTCCATCGGCAAACCGCACACGGTCACCGACCCTTTTCCTTTTAGGATCCCGTTAAGATGAAGAATAAGCGTGGATTTTCCAGCTCCGTTTGGCCCCACCAGAGCCACTTTCTCGCAGGGGGCAATATTCAGGGTTATATCCTGCAGGGCCGGGTGCCCGTCAGGGTAAGCAAAGGA
>JBDRQK010000361.1:0-20018 GCA_043826315.1 Chloroflexota bacterium | reverse complement strand
CCCATCTGGTTCTTCTTTGAAATCCAGAACCTTGCGGACAGCCTCAAGATTTATCGGTCCAAAGATATGCGGGAACAATTCATCCGGTTTGTCACTGCCTGGTTCCCAGCACACTTCGGGAAGAAGTTTGCCAGGATCAATAACCAGGAGTACAAGGTCTTTCTGAGCGCGATAATAAGAATCAGCTACACGCAAGACCTGGTCCAACATGGAACAATGAATAAAACCTTCAAGCACAAGAGAATCAGCCTTGTAACTGCCAATTTTACGAGCTCCGTCCCAGGCTTTGCGCGTACAGATATGAAAGATGTCATCCATAAGATTTGCCGGTTTATTCCTTTCAGTCACCTGCGACTGAATAGATGATCGTCTGTCCTTCCCGGTAAACTTCGTTCCATAGGATTCCATTGTATCTATCAAATTTCAAAAGACCGGCATCAGCGGTTTCCACGTCACGATACTCCGCCCATTCCAATTGCCCCAGGATAATGTAGCGGACATTATATTTTTTCAAGAAATTCGTTGCCTCAAACGAGTCCGGGGTTTTATAAAAAGCAGCGACCTCATCCACCCTCTGGAAAACGGTAATTGAAGCCAAAACCCGCTGCTGACGCTGGTGCCAGTTCCAACCTACCACCCCTGGTAATCCTGTATAGATCGTAAAGCGGGTTCCCCAGCGGTATTCTGGAACATTTGCCTCGACGATCACTGGCGAGCCGCTAACATTTTCCTGCATCCAAAGAATGGCGCGATAATCCTGACTGAGGTCCATCTCCACACCGAAATCCGGATAAGTGGCGTATTGCATAAATGTCATGCTATCCAGACTATGCGGTGCACCTGGTATCCAGCGATCTTTAATTTTATCCAATCCGCCCAATAACAGGAACAAACCTGCACAAACCACCAATCCCGTGGAAAGGAAATACCAGGCAGATTGCCAATTGGGCCGCCACTTGGGGATCTCGGTCAACAGCCAACCAAATGCTGCTGCAGCGCTCAACCCGAACAGGACCCAGGCTTGCAGGTAGAATTTAAAAACCGTGTTCATACGACCGACATCTCCACGCAGGACGATGATCTCGACGGCAAGCGTCAGCACCAGGGCAGTGCCCACCAGGAACAGAATTGCACGCTTTACATCCGGCATATCCTTCTTGAAGATCAAAACCGCAGCCCAGACGCCCAATGGCAGCACCAGCCAGGCAATGGCAACTTTTGTGACCAGTAATAATAGTATGACTGTTACCAGCAGGACACCCAGCATCTCGATCAGGGTGCGGTAAGGTCGTAACTTGTTCAGCGCTGAAAGAGGTGTTTCAGCCAGCCATTGGCGGGTTTCCCAGGTCATCCATGAAACAATGAAAAACAGGAACACTCCCCATTGAGTCAGATACGACCAGATGGAAGTATGCCCATATTTCCAATACTCCACACTGCCATAAGCCTGGGAATACCATTTTGTAAACGGTTGAAATAGGACCTTGGATAACACAACGATCAAAAGCATGGACATGACCGTGAGTACGGCACGCCAAACCATTTGAGGCAGCCCTGGAAAACGGTTGTTGATTTGTGGAGATCGCCAGATACTATAGCCGATCACCAGGACTCCAAGAACCAGGTAGGTATAATAATCCCAGGTGTTGGTGGGTTTGAGCGAGCCGATCACAAGGGCTCCCAAACCTATGCCGATCACTGTCTCCAATTTTCCTTTCCACCTGGCACGAGAGACCAGTACAGACAGCGCCCAGGCGATCACAAGGATGGTCAACGGCAATACGATCATGTGGGCGTGCAGGTCACTATAGATGAATGTAAATAATGGAAACTCAGTGATCGGTTCCACATCTCCGGCAGCAGGAATGACACGGCTGGGGAGCCAGTACCAATCCCCGGTAATAAAAGGTAATGGGATACCTATAAGTGCCTTGCCGAAGCCCTGGATCGCCCACCACAAATGCAGGAAGATGTTATTGGATTCAATGACTCCATTGGGTGCAACCATCCTTTGAAAACCCTGATAGAGCATCCGTATGATTCCCAGGTTGCCGATCAGAAGCATGGCTCCAGCCGATGAAATACCAGCAACAAATGGTAAGCGGTTGAAGAAATTCTTCCACTTATCATTGTCTATCTTGATCCCGGCTTCCATGATATTCCACCCAATCGAAAAGGCATTGACAGCCAGCATGGCAAACAAGGTTGGCAGGATGAAATTGTATGCAATGGTTGGCACGATTCCCAGCAACTTGACAGGCGTACCCACCAGGACGTATCCGAAATAATAATAGTTGATATAGCCACCGGCAAACCAGGGGTCATAGGGTGGAAAGCTGGTGCTCTTAAGGACGGCATTTAAATATGAGAAATCCATTGGGCGTTCGCCGCCCTTGTAGGGATGCCAGAGATCGGGGTTGCCAAGCCTGATGCCCAGGTCCAATAAAAAGAATACAAGGAAGATCCCTTCCACAACCAGGAAGTATTTCCACTTTGTACGAATCTCTTCTTTCAGCTCAAAGCGCTGATGAAAAGCCAGTGCAACTCCCAAAACAGCCAACAAGAGCAGCATCACAGCGATCGTGGTGCGGCTGTAAGATAAACCCAGCGAGCCAGCCATCCAGGATAGCCATGCCCACAATAAGAGTCCGACTGTGCGCGCCAATGGATAGCCGTGGTCACTCAATCCAGGCAAAGCTGCACGTACGATCGGGTAAGCCAGCCATCCCAGAATAAAGATGGTTAAATACCAGAGAACCAAACCAATGAATGGGTGGCGGTTGTAGAATATCTGTGTGTCAAACAACTCGGACCAGGTACCACCTGCCTGTTGGGCAGCCAGTTTTTCCAAAGGCAGCATTAAACTCTTATAATTATCCGCCTGCCCGGGTGTGAGGTGGATGACATTGCTGATATCCACTGACGTTAAAAGAGCTTCCATACGGGCCGAGTCAAAATTGACGCTCTTCTTGAAGATCATCACCTTGGGATGATCATAGAACGTAAAAGCTTCTTCAGCAGATTGATCATTGATCACCAGGTTGCCAAGCGAGGGATAGGACGTGAACACAGCCACCAGGTCGAAGCCCAGTTGCCCTTCAAAAGTTCCCGGTTCGGCTGTGCGATAGCACCAGATGATCTCCTTACCTTCCGGGCAACCCAGCAGCGCACGATAATAGGCAGTCGTGAGTGGGTATCTCTCCGGAAGGCGGGTTATCTGTCCATATTGGTGGTTGGTTGGGATAAAGATGTAATCGGCAGCATTAAGGGTGGTGATGAAGCGGGTTAATTTATCTGGATTATCATCCCAATAAACCTGCAGGTTCAAATCCCCACGATAGAGACCCCCAAAACCATCATAACCACCGATCCTAAATGGCAGACCATAATCATAATCCGTCTCATTAACAACTGCCGAACCTCCCAGGAGCAGCATGCCACCTGTCGTCTCGAGATGAAGATAATAAGTCACACCTTTGGTCAATTGCACCGATTTGTCTAACTTCAATGTGTATGATTCACCCTGGGATGGGTCACCTGAACCAAAATCTGCGGATAAAGATGCTGATGCGAGGACCTGCTCCGGAGAAAAAGTTTGCGGAGTTGTTGAGATCGACAACCTTAATGTTTGCAACCCGCTGATTGCAGAATCCATGACATGAGGTAGAAGGATCTCATTTAATAAACCGTCCGACTGGGCAGCAAATAATGTATCATAAGGAACGCCGGGTTGAATGGCATTCCCCTGAGAGAAAGGCAGGGATTGAAGAACTGTGTCATCACCAATCCCCTGGATATTTAAAGCGATCGGACCGGGGATATTCTGATAGATCCATTTTGAGGCTGCAATGCGGGTTTCATCGCGCACATAAATGCCCGAAAAGCTGATCGCCCAGACTGCAGTGGCAGCCACCACACCCAATCCAATCACCAGGCTGGAAATGCTGGCAATTCGCCTGGGAAATACCGACTTTGGTTCTGTTTTTCTCGCCAAGCCCAGGTCCCACAGCCAGACCAACAGCCAGGCAGCCATCAATGCCAGCAGTGGATAGATCGGAAGTTCGTAACGCATGGTCGGGTTATATTGCATGGATTGCCAGATAAAGTAACCTGCTGTCCAGGACCAAAGCAGGAAATGTTTACGCCATTCTCCCCGCAAACTCCGCCAACCCATCCAGAGAAAACCCCCCCAGGCTAAAATACCCAGGGGCAAACCCAATCCCCACACAGTCAGGTTTTTAAAGGAATATAAATACGAGCGGTTTGCCCATTGCAAATTCCAGGGCAGGTCTGCATTGGGATTAGCCTGGGCACGCTGCTCGCTGATATTTGCCAGCCATTGAGGATTCAAGCCCAAGCCATCAAAAGCGTAGGGTTGAAATATCCTGAAGGCAATGACAGCCATCAAACCACCCGCACACAGGAAATAAAGCACCTGGCCGAAGATTCCCGGGTGGGTTTTTTCACCATCACGCCTGTAATACTTGATAAAAAATGCCAGCGGCAGGATCAAAGCCAGTGGAGCCGCGTTCAATTTCGAAGCCAGAGCCATCCCAAAGGCCAAACCGAATAGAGCGCTCAGGAAAAAATCACGCTCCTTGATCATTCTTTTGATCCCATCCACAATGCTGTTATCATGTGATCCTGGTGAGTCATCAAAATTCGTCGATAATTTGATCCTCTCGCCGATCATGATCTCCACAGCAAAATAGATCGCCAGAAAAATAAAGAAGTTGTTGAAAAGGTCACTGGTATAAAAATGGGACTGCTGGATCTGCATAACTGCCAGAGAGGAAAACACTGCTGCCAGAAGAGCCACTCGTTTACCATACAGACGGGATGCGATCACATACAACAAGACAATGGTTATCAAATCCATCAGTGCGGATAGTTGCCTTCCGAAAAGCTTTATATTCCCCATTTGATCGGTCCATTCTGCCAGGTAGCGTGTCATGAATAAAGGCAGGGTTCCATAGGCAAAGAAAGAGTGGCCGCGATTGTGCGGGTTCAATGGAGAACAGGAGGTATCAAAATAACCTCCCCATTCTGTGCAATCGGGGAATTCACTTGCATAGTTCACCCGCCAGGGAGCTGTCTGCGTGGTAGGCAGGGGATATGTCTCCATTTTTGAACCGATCAGCCCAATATCGTAGGTTACCGAAGTTAGAAAACCTTCATCCGGATGTTGATGCTGAAGTTCACCCCAATTGCTGCCTTGCAAACGCAAGAAGGCTGCCCCCAATAGAACCAACAAGAACACCAGATCATAAATCCGGTTCCATTGATGCTTGTGTTTGGATCCACTCAATTTAATTTTCATAAAATGATCATTATCCTACGACCCATCTTTTCTATTTTCGCTTAAGGAGATATTCAATTTAAGGTTGTCCTCCAGGAACAAAGAAGATCATAAAATCATGGTTAGGTGTTTTGGACACAAACCGGCTGTTGGCACCATATGGATAGTAGGCTTTCAATAACTCTGCGTTCTTTGTGTCATCAACGTTGTAAATAAACAGTTTTACACCCTGAACTGGAATTGTTTCCTGCAGTTGTTCAGGCCAGACAGCAAAATCCCGATTTGGAATCCCTGCCCAGACTCCCGGCAGGCGCGTATCCACCCAGTACGGGTATGGAATGATCCAGGTATTATCCGCGGATCCATAGGTCTGCTCAAATTGTTTGATAACCTGACCCATCTCTGATGAATTCCAAGAATTCAGGCGAAATTGCCATGCATATTGATCGAATACCAAGGCATAATTCTGTGAGGCGGATATGATTAAAAGGATTCCAGCAACACCCCAAGCCAGGTATTTTCCACTGTTTCGGGTCATTACGGACTGAATTCCCTCCAGCAGACCTTCCACGGCTAAAGCAATGACCAGGAATACAGGGATGAAAGCACCGGCAGCTCGATTCATGGCCGGGTTTTCTGAGGGGAAAGCCAGAGAAAGTATCGAGGGTAGCATCAAGAATGGTATGGATAAGATCAGGAATAGATCCAGCCAATTGCGTTCCCGTAGATAACGGATCAACAACAAGATCAATCCAAGAATAAAAAATCCAGCAGAGACCAGGTCCAATGCCGGGCGGTAAGGAATTGAGTGCACCCAGATCTCTCCATCCGACCAATTCAGCATCTTTAATGCATTCCAAGTATTACTTAAGAGGATCTGCCACCATTCCCCCGGAAGAGCCTGCTCCACGCTGCCCAGCCTTGAGAAAGCCCGATATGCGAATATATCCGGGTTCTGCAACCAGTATCTTAGAAGGGGGAGAAAAACAAACAAAGATGTGATCACAATGAGTCCCAGCCAGCCCCATATCTGTTTCCGATTTCCCGCGGATTGGCGATGTAAGAGATATAAGAAGATGGCAAAAACAACCAGGATCGGCATGATCCGGTAAGGGCTGTAGCCATGCAAGCCCAACCCGAGAAAAAAACCTGCCAGTATAAAATCGTTGCGCCTGGAACGCTGCAAACCTCTTACCAGGTAATATAAGACCGGCGCTACAAAAAGCGGATATAACGGGAAGCGCAAGCCAACCCGGCTGATGATATTCGGCCAGTAGGTAATGCCCGTGATCAGCAGGGCTATCAAACCCACCTTCCGGTTCCCGATTTCTTTTCCCAATAGATACATGTAAGGCAGGGTAGCAAGACCGCACAAGACAGTCCCAATTTTCAGGCTTAAGAAGGATAACCCCGTGCCAAATAAGGCTGCCACAGCCACAGTCAGGTACATTTGCAAACCTTCACGTCCCGTGTTGCGAGGAAAGAAAATATGATATTGCCCCATACTTACATCGTACACATCCAGGATCTTTTCGGCATGGTCACTAAATGGTTCTGCAGGAACCCCATTGATCTGGTAGATTCGGAAGAAAACGACCAGAATGATTGCCACTATTACCAGCGCATCCCAGCGCGAAATCCTAAATTGCCATGGCTCCTGCACAAGAAAATTTTTCAAGCGCGTCCAAAATCCTCCCCCATTTGATTCTCTCAGCCAGAATGCCCAGAACAAAAAAACGATCGCCAGGATCCATAAAGTCAGATTCAAAGCATTGAATAAGTTTCCACCAAACAATGCAAAAGCTGCCAGGGCAAAAAAACCGGCTGGAATTAATGCGGTCAATCTCACACTCTGAGGGTCTAAGCTAACTTCAGCAGACCGGATCGGAGCGAGCTTCCATTCCGAGCGCAATATTGCCCAGATCAGAAATGCAGCGCTCATCAGGTAAAAACCAATACCCACCATCCAGTTCTGACTGGGAGGTTCGAAAGTTCTCTGTCCGATAAGAGCCAATACAACAGCCAGTAATGACCGCCATGGGACCCTTCCCCGCCCGGGTACAGGTTCAGATTCGGGTTCTGTCAAGTTATCATCATCAGGCGGTAATTCCAATTTTTCTGACCGCCAAAATTTGAGCTTTGATCTAACGTAATCCAGAACGCTTGGCTCTTGCATGTCGAATTTGCTCATTTTCCTTGATAAAAGGTGATTTAAATTATTCTGATACTCTCAAAAGGATCTATTTTCGCCGGGCAATTACAATGATACTCTCTCCCCAGCGGTAGGGCAAGAATACCAATCCACTGATTGCCTGAAAACCCCCCAGAGAACCAAAAAATAATTTCTGAATAGAATTTGGTATCCAACTGATATAAGGGATGTCCCAAAATCCATCTGCAAAGACTCGTTCAATAGATAGGTTTGCTGCTTTTATTAAAGAAAGCCATTCTTTCGGCGGTTTCAGGGCAATATGGGTGGGGTCCTGGAAGCCTATCCAGGCATCTCCTTTCAACGGTTTCAAGAGGGAATCAAGATTGGGTGTAGCCAGGATCAAAACACCACCTGGAGCCAGGATGCGACCCAACTCTTGAATACATTTCCCGGGATGATCCAAATGCTCGACCACATGTTTTATAACCACCAATCCAAAACTTGCATCCGCATAAGGGAGATCCACTGCGCTGCCCACCTGCAAATAAGTTTTCTCTGCCACCGCTTGTGATTGCAACAGCGCCCAAAGATTTACGTCCAAACCAAAAGTTTTAAAATGATCACTGAGCTGTCCGACAAGGTGTCCCAGGCCACTGCCTATTTCGAGCAGCCGTGACTCTTTCTTTCCATAACGGCGAGCCAGGCGTGCATAAAAACGATTTGACCACCAATATTGGCTGAATTTGCCAAAGGAGATTCCGGCGTATGTATGCGTTGAGAAATATTTATCATCAAAAGGCATGTTCAACCAACGAGGTGTTCATGGGGTATTATGGGTTTTCGAGCCAGGTAAAAAGTGAAAGTACCATCTTCAACAGTTTCTGCGGATGCATATCGGCGTACAAATCGTTCGGTCAGGAATAAATTCAGCCGGTTTGGAAGGAGTATCCACTTCCCGGTTAAGAAATGAATTACCAGGGAAGGCAGACCGAAATAATGACCCCATTCTAACACGCGCATGGCTGCTGGCGAAAAATAATGCCAATAACGTTCCAACTCAAAACCAGCCTCTTCCAGGCGACCCTTCCAGACATCAGGGTCATCTGCATGTTCCACACGGGAAATCTTCCGAAACCAGTTTTCATATCGTTTGCCGAAGAGATGGGATAGAGCAAGTGCGCTGAAATAGCGTGGATTTGGAACACAAAATGCAAACAAAGCCCCCGGTTTCAGTATGCGGGCGATATCCTTTAAAACCCTATCCACATGGGGAATATGTTCAAGAACAGAATTGCTGAAAGCGCTGCCAAATACATTACCCGGGAAAGGGCTGTTTCCGGCATCCGCTTCAACCAGCAGGCGGTAACTTTCCCGTTTTCCCGCTTCATGAATAGGTTTATGCCAGGGGTCCAAACCAACATCCACACCATTCTCAAAAACAAGGCTGGCAAAGTGTCCATCACCGCAGCCGACATCCAGGATTGGAGAAGGAAAATCCAGGTTCTGATAATATGAAGCCTCTACAGCCCTGACAAGTGCACGGAAGTATGGCAAGTCACGCAAGTGGAGAAAGAGGAAGTCCTTCTTAGTCGTTGGCACTATTTTTTTCCAGTAAAAAAAGGATGATGATCCCTGGAGGTGAAAGAATCCAAGGTTTGTATTATCGACGGCAGATCTTATTTTAATTTATCAAATAATTTTTCGTATTCGACAGACACAGCATCCGGGTCGTATATTCCGGCTAAATTCTTGATTTCGCACCTGTAATTCCCGGGTTCCGTAAGCACTTTCAGTAAGCCATCAGTCAGGTCATCTGCGCTGCCAATTCCAGCCACTTCTCCCATCGAGTGCATGATGACAGGTTGGCGCACACCCGGTAATGCTGAAGCGACACAAGGAACATTGTTCAACATGGCTTCAATTTGCACCAGCCCAAAAGCCTCTGTGGAATTGAGTGATGGAACCACGAGTGCATCCAGGTTTGGATAAAAAGCAGCCATTTGTTCGGGATCTAATATGCCCAGAAATTCCCAATGACCCTCATCCTGAAATTCACGAATTCGTGGCATCAGGCGATCTGAATAAACCTGTTCCCCCATTACATCCTGGTACTGCCCTGCAAATAGAACCTGGGCATTCGGAAATATCTCCAATATCTTCGGCATGGCATCCAGTAAGACTTCCACACCTTTTTCAGCTGCAAACCTGGCAGCCATGCCAATAACCGGTTTTCGGGTGGAGAGCTGGTGTTGTGCAGCGAATAATTCCACGGCTTCAAGAGATGTATTGGGTAGTTCCACCGGAGGCAGGATGGGTGTTAATTTTTTGCGGAAGCGGGAAAGGTAAGTGGAATGGTCTGCATAATCCTGGGTGTAAGTAACAATGTGAGATGCCAAAATACCAGCCATATTATTCTGGAACTGAACCACCAGGTTCACCATGCGATTGAAAAATCCCGGAGGCAAGAGCAAATCGCAATGGTACGTCAATACGACAGGTTTGCCAAACAAACGAGCCCTGAGTGCCACTCCTGGGGCATCAAATTGGGGTAAATGTAAGTGCACCACATCGTTTTCCCATGCCAGCCTGGTGGCTACCAGGCCAAAAGTAGGTGCCAGGACACCCTTGCTGACGCGTGCAACAACTGGCAGACGGATCACTTTTACCCCGTTCAGCATCTCCTGTATAGGAAGATTTCTATCATATTGCGTGGTTAGAACAGTGACCTGGTGACCTCGTTGAGCAAAAGCGCTCGCCAACCGCTCGGCGTAGATCGTCAGGCCAGAAGTATGAGGCCGGTAATAGGTCAGAACAGTAAGTATCTTCAATCAGGTATCTCCAGGCAAAGCTTTGAAACAGGATATTCTATTCCAAAAATCAATCTACGCACAGGTCATCCTTGGCAGGGTCGTTAAAGATCTTTTCTCTCCCTATCTCTTCCACCTGTCCATCGACCGTTACTTTTACATCAAAGGCATAAGTGTAATGAGGTCCGCATCCGAAGAATTGGTAAGCAAAAGCATGCACAAGATAACCATCACTCACTTTTTCAACATAAGTGTCTTCCAATTGGTCTACATAATAGCGGAATTGTTTGTCAACCATCCAACCATATGTGGCATCAAGATTCATCAAAGCCAGCGAAAAGCTTAATGCTTCATTTTGTGTCTCCACTGGTGAGAACGTTACTCTGAAATCATCAGGATTTTTGATCAGTTTAAACTCCCCTTCTGCCTGGATGACATAACGGATCAATTCCGGCATCGTTCCACCTGTTCTGAAAATATATTCACTTTCCGGGATGCTGTACGGGTCTGAAACTTCAGGATGATTACCTGGTCTGTAGATGCACCTAGCCATCGGGTAAACAGGTGTTAACCCTCCCAATAAATCAGATGTTGGTCGAATAAAATCGCATCCCAACGCAAATAAATCACTATCTTCCAAGCATCTTCTAAAACCAGACGGATCCAACGGACATCCGGCTTCTTCGAAAGGCGAAAAATCCACTTCCAGATCCGGCTTGGGGTGATTGACCACCTGGACTTGCACACATCTTGTCAATAAGAAGAAAACCAAAAGGACACCAAATACGGGTTTCATCGAATCCTCCTTATTTCTTAAATTAGATCACCTGGTTGGTAATTCCCATTCATTTTATTACAAATCAAATCCTTTCCATTTCCTTCAAATTGATTGGAAAGGATGACAAAGTGACATCATTTAAATTCTTTACTTGCGATCTGGAATTAAAGATGGATGATAGGTGTCAGTACTATACCCGTCATTTTGTGGTTGTGAGAAAAATACCGTGTTATGAAGGAAAAGGGAATGCGCATTCAGCAACAAAACCGTATCACCCAACCAGTTCACAATAAAGATCAGGTGGATTGCAACCTTCACACTCAAGTTGCAAGGTGGCATGTGCAACCCGGTATTTTTGTATCAACATTTCGGTCAGATCCAATTGAATGGCAGCCCCCTGACTGAGAGGAATATCATCGGTCTGGATATGAGCGGAAAGTGTCCGCATTGAGTGATTGATGCTCCAGATATGCAGATCGTGAACCCCTCGCACACCTTCGATTTTCCGCATATCCATCAGCATGGCTTCAACATCAATATCTGCCGGTGTGGCTTCCATCAAAATATCAATCGATTCCCTTACGATTCCCCAGGCATTCCACAAGATCAGGACTCCTATTAATACACTTACGAGAGGATCGATCCAATTTAATCCGGTGAAATAAATGATAACACCTGCAATTACCGCTCCGATGGTTGAGAGAACATCACCCATCAGATGTTGGAAGGCACTGCGCATGTTCAGGTCATCTTCAGAATCTCGCCTTACTAAAAGAGCAGTAACCAGGTTAACGATGACTGCCATCACAGCCACGGGTATCATGATGCCTGTAATTACTTCTGGAGGATTCACAAAGCGTTTATAAGCTTCAATGAAGATCCCCAGAGCGATGATGACCAGGGTTGTGGAATTTAGCAGGGCGACAAGTATCCCGGCTCGGTGATAACCATAAGTCCGACGGGCATGGGATGGGCTTGTAGCCAAGCGTAGCGCCCACCAACTTAGCCCCAATGCCAGTACATCCGTGAAATTGTGGGCAGCATCCGTCAACAATGCCAGTGAATTCGAGAGAAATCCGAATATTATTTCTATAAAAACGAAAGCGAGGGTGATCACAAGCGAGATCGCCAATCTTCGAATGGCGCTTTTTGTGAGATCCTTGATATGAATGTGTGGATGTGAATGTGTTTCTTTCATGATTTTAATATAAGAGATTATAACTTAGTAACTTGAGTTAAACAAATCTTCTCAAAATAAATGAATATTCTCCACCACCCAGTTGAACAATTTCTTTGTCCCTTCATCTACATTGATCTTGGGTTTCCAACCCAGATCTTTTTCTGCCTTGCGGATATCTGCCACAAAAACTTTCTGGTCGCCCGGTCTCCAGTCGCCACGCAATGCTGGAATTGGTTTACCGAGTAATTTTTTCAGGATGGGTCCAAATTCACTCCAGACTGAGATCACATTTTCTGAACCACCCCCCAAGTTATAGACCTCACCTCTTACTCTATCAATATTATCGATGATAGCATCATAAGCATCCAACAGATCATCAACATGCAGAATATCCCGAACCTGTTTGCCATCTCCATAAATGGATATCTGCCTGCCTGTGACAGCAGCGATGATCATCCAGGCCAGCCATCCCTGGTCTTCCACACCAAACTGTCGGGGTCCATAAATACAACTCTGGCGGCAGACCACGCTACGCAACCCATATATACGGGCATAATCGCGCACATATTGATCCCCGGCACCTTTGCTGCATCCATAAGGGGAATGGAAATCCAGGGGTTGGCTTTCCGGACACCCCATCGGCAGCTTTTCATAGTACCAGCGGGTGGCAGATTCCACAACAGGCACCTCGTCCATTCCACCGTAAACCTTATTCGTGGACGCGAATAACACGACCGGGTCTTTCCCGGAGAGACGTGCTGCTTCAATTACATTAAAAGTACCCAGGGCGTTGATCTCAAAATCTTGGCGAGGTTGCGTGACTGATGTGGTTACAGCCACCTGAGCAGCCAGATGGACGATCACATCCGCCTGGCGCGCAACTTCATTTACAAGATCAGCATCGCGCACATCCCCGACAACCAGATGGAATGATTTCTCTCCATGCTTTGTTTTCAACCAATCCAGGTTTAAGGGAGCTCCGATCCGGCTGAGATCATCAAAAATAGTGACCTTTGCTTTACGGGTTAAAAGACGATCGACATAATTAGAACCGATAAAACCTGCACCACCGGTGATCAGATATTCAACTGACATATTCACTCCAATTTTTCTTCCTGTTTAGAAGTTGTCCGAAATAAGGTCACATCGCGATAGAGCCCCGACAGGGTTTGTCCCTCCGTGCTCAAGGCGAATAAAGCCGGGATACCAGTTACAAGGTAGTTTAACAGCCGCATAACCACAACAAGTGCGGCAGCTTTATCAATATTCCGGGTCAAAAAGGCGATGGCGCCACCGACGGCTGCATCCAAGGTTCCGATCGCACCTGGCAGGGATGGGATGGCGCCACCAAAGGCTGCCATACCCAGGCTGAACATGGCCCAATGAAGGTTTGCCTCGGGGAAAAATGCCCTCACAAGTAAATAATACTGGATGATGGCAATCAACCAATTGAATGTCATCCAGAACATGAACCTGGCAAAAAGGCGAAAATCAGTCAATACTGCCAATCCGTCAATAAATGGTTCAAGGATGCTTCCGCCAATCTTATGAAATTTTGGCCAGCGCATGCTCAGATTTTGAAGAACTTTCCCAGTCCAGGCACGATTATGAGCCAGGATAAACAGCCCGAAAAGCCCAATAAGCATCAAGCTGCCGACAATATACCCGATCTGCTCTGCACCAGAAACACCTATTATAAATGGAACCGATAGCACTAAAATTCCAGCCGAGAACATCAGGTCCATGACCCGCTCGATCACGATCGTTGGAATAATTTCCATGAATTGCAATCCTGTTTTTCGACTGAGCAGGAATGCGCGGCCGATCTCTCCAAGCCTGAAAGGGAGAAAATTGTTCATTAGATAGCCTTCACTCAGGCAGAAGAAAGTCACTTTGAAGGAGGGCTTTCTTTGGAGCAGAGTCCACCAGACGATCCCCCGTACCATAAACCAGGAAATACTGCCAAGCAGGGCAAGCAACAAAAAACGGTAATCTGCTTTACTCAAAGCAGTCCAAACTGCGTTCAAGTCCACAAAGTATAAAATGACCGCCAGGAGAGCCAGGCTGATGATGGCGCCAGGCAGCCAGCGGCGCCATGAATTCCAATTTTTTTCCAATTTATTAACTCACTCGATCGACCAGGTTAAATTTCAATCATATTCCAGTTGACAATATGCAGATCAATCATCATCCAGACTTAAGATCGCCATGAATGCTTCCTGGGGGATCTCCACATTTCCAACCATTTTAAGACGTTTCTTACCTTTCTTTTGTTTCTCCAAGAGTTTCTTCTTGCGGGAAATATCACCCCCGTAACACTTGGCAAGCACATCCTTCCGTACAGCTTTAACAATTGCTTTTGAGATGATGCGCCCGCCAGAGGAGGCTTGTATGGCAACGTCAAACAATTGTCGTGGGATGATCTCTTTCAATTTAGTGATCATGCGCTGACCTTTATGGTAAGCATCTTTTTGATGCACAATGGCTGCCAGGGCATCGACAGCCTCATTGTTGACCAAAATATCCAATTTTTGTAATTGATCCATTCGATATTCAAGAAACTTGTAATCCAAGGAGGCGTAGCCGCGTGTGCGGGATTTTAGCTCATCAAAAAAATCTACGATAATTTCTGATAATGGGATCTCATAATTTAACTGGACACGATGCGGAGCCGGATATTCCTGGCTTTTATAAATACCGCGACGTTTTGTAACCAACTCCATGATCGGACCATAATAATCGGTCGGGGTGATCACCTGGATCTCCATCCATGGTTCGCGCACCTCGACGATCTGGTTCTCCTCCGGAAGAGAAGCTGGCGAATCGATCACGATTGTACTTCCGTCGCGAAGCTGGATCTCATACTCCACGGTTGGAGCAGTGAAAACCATATTCAAGTCATATTCGCGTTCCAACCGCTCCTGGATGATTTCCATGTGGAACAAACCAAGGAAACCCGCCCGAAAACCAAATCCAAGTGCCTGGGAAGTTTCAGGGGTAAATACCAGGGAAGCATCATTCAACTGAAGCTTGTCAAGTGAATCCCTTAATTCCGGGTAATCATCCGGTTCGGCAGGGTAAATACCAGCAAAAACCATAGGTTTGGGGTGGAGATAACCGGGCAAAGGAGTTATTGCGGGGTTTGTTGCGTGCGTGATGGTATCACCCACCCGGCATTCATGCACGGTCTTAAATCCCGTGGCGATATAACCCACCTCACCAGCGATCAACCTTTTAATTGGTTTCATTCCCGGTGAGAAAATGCCAATTTCAACTGGCTTAAAATCTAGCCTGGTCGACATTATGCGCAAGGTGTCCGTGGAATCAATGGAACCTTCCACTACGCGGATGTATGCGATCACACCTTTGTAGGAGTCATAATGCGAGTCAAAAACCAGGGCTTGCAAAGCTGCTTTTTGATCACCGCTGGGAGGAGGTGTTCTGGTTACTATAGCATCAAGGACCGCCTCCACATTGGTACCCATTTTTGCTGAAATGCGGATCACGCTGCTGGAAGGTACCCCCAATAAACTGCCGATATCCTCCGCCACTTCGTCCGGGACAGCAGAAACTAGGTCAACTTTGTTAATAACAGGGATGATCTCAAGGTTGGCGTCAATGGCTGAGTACAGGTTCGCCAAGGTCTGGGCTTCAATCCCCTGGGAGGCATCCACAACCAGGACGGCACTTTCACAGGCATTTAATGCCCGGCTGACTTCATACCCAAAATCCACATGCCCGGGAGTATCGATCAAGTTCAAGGCGTAGACCTCTCCATCCTGGGCTGTGTAATCCATGTGCACCGCAGAGGCCTTGATGGTTACACCTTTTTCGCGTTCAATATCCATACTATCCAACACTTGCTCGGTCATGTCGCGATCCGAGATCGTTCCAGTGACCTGCAATAACCGATCCGCCAGTGTGGATTTTCCGTGATCGATATGGGCAATGATGCAAAAATTCCGGATATTGGATGTCATATATTCTTTAATTATTCCAGC
The DNA here is from genome assembly GCA_043826315.1 of Chloroflexota bacterium. Classification (GTDB taxonomy): domain Bacteria; phylum Chloroflexota; class Anaerolineae; order Anaerolineales; family Villigracilaceae; genus UBA12087. Next base: position 3,801 of record JBDRQK010000361.1, on the reverse strand, counting down.
GGAAGTCAAGTATGGTGGATCAATTTGTTACGTTGCTGATTAAATCAGTACTTGCCTGGAAAGGTGGATTCAATTCTGTCAAACCATCTTTCGTTGGGTTTTACTTTTGAGATGTGAAATTGAGATTTCAATAAAAAATTGATTAAAGCTTGGAGAGGAGTGCCTTCTTCTTTTGAATGAATTCTTCTTCAGTCACAATTCCCTGTTTCCGCAATTCATCCAACTTTGCGATCATATCCGGGATGTCCTGGGTAACCTTTTGAGGTTGAATTCCGTTTTCATGGTAACCAAGCTTTTCTTTGGCATTCAACATGGCAGTTTTAAAATGAACCGGATCCTCAATTCTTTGGAACAAATTCACGCCCAACTCGCTGGCGGTCAGGATCTCCACACTACCATAATTGAATATTCTCCCAAAGAAAGATTGGCTCATCTTGACATCGTTAACTTTTTCCAGAGAGGAGTCAATAACATTCTTGTTGATAATGCCATTGACCTGCATCACCCGCCTGTTGCTGACAATGTATTGACGGTTGTACCAGATTAAAATATCCCGAACCATTGAGCCCAATGGGATCAGGAGGATCACATAGCCAATAGCTACAAAAGGTGACAAAACGAGAGCAATCGTGACAGCAACCATGAGAATAATGATAAAAATTATCTCCAGCAGAATATTTCCAAACAAGACAAACCAGTGCTGCCGGGTTACCAACAATAATTTTTCATTATCACCCAAAAGCGTATTGAGATATCTGTTCTTCATATTGTCCTCACTTTTCAGATGAAAAAAATTTGCTAATTCAACAATTGCTATTTTATCATAGCCGCACTGACCAGTTCATTTATATTCGAGTTCTGCCCGGGGTAATTCAACCAGGCCAGGAATTCCACATTTCCTTTTGGACCAACCAAGGGCGAGCGGATTAAACCCTTTACTCCGAAACCCTGAGTTTGTGCAAACAATAGAATATCCATTAATACCTGTTGGTGAATCTCGGGGTCACGTATGACACCATCACCCTTGTTTACCTGTTTTCTTCCAGCCTCAAATTGAGGTTTTATCAGAGTAACCACTTCGGCAGGTATTGCCAACCAGTTTTTTATAACCGGTAATAGCGTTTTTAATGAAATGAAGGATGCGTCAACACTGACAAATTGGATCTCTTCCGGAAGACGGTCAACATATCGGGCGTTGGTCTGTTCCATGACGATAACATCCGAACGTTGGCGCATCTTCCAATGCAGGATACCTTTTCCAACATCAATGGCATAGACCAGCCTGGCACCATTCTGCAGCAAGCAGTCGGTAAAACCACCCGTGGATGCTCCAACATCTGCACAGGTGAGATCTTTTACATCGATCTCGAAATCCTGCAAGGCTGCATTCAATTTTTCACCACCACGCGATACGAACCTGGGACCCTGCTCCAGGCTGATATCCGCACACGTGTCGACATTCGCAGATGATCTTAATATTACTTCTCCATTAACACGAACCTGTCCAGCCATCACCATACGTTGCGCCAGGCTGCGCGAATCCACCAAACCGCGCTCCACCATCAGGAGGTCCAATCTTGTTTTTTCCATATCCGTATTTTACCGCTTTCGTGTAAAATACGAGTATGTTATTCGAATTGATACGAATGTTGCGGATAAAACAATGGACCAAGAATGCCCTGGTCTTCTTTGCGTTGATCTTCGATAAACAGTTGTTCCATCCAGTTGCCCTGCTCCGGACAACCTGTGGATTCTTATTATTCTGCCTGATATCCAGCGCAGTCTATATATTTAATGATATATCAGACATTGAAGCAGACCATCAGCATCCAGAAAAGAAAAACCGCCCCCTACCCTCCGGTAGACTGCCCATCAAAATAGCCTGGGTTGCAGGCATATTCCTGGTAACCCTGGTCTTGCCATTGAGTTATCTGCTTTCCCCTTCTTTTGCTGCAGTCATTCTGGCGTATTTAATACTCATCCTGGTATATTCCAAATGGCTTAAACACATACCGATCCTGGATGTGTTAATTATCGCTGCCGGGTTTGTTTTACGAGTACATGCTGGTGTTACCTTGATCGCCATCGAGCGCTTTTCACCCTGGTTATATGTCGTCACCACATTGGGAGCTTTATACCTGGGTTTTGGCAAACGACGTGCTGAACTGGCCTTGCTGGCTGGAGATGCCAACTCTCATCGCCGGGTTTTGAACGGTTATACGATACCCTTGTTGGATCAATACATCATGATCGTATCAAGCACCACGATCCTGGCATACAGCCTGTATACCTTTTCTGCGCCCAATCTGCCAGAAAACCATTCCATGATGCTGACCATTCCTTTTGTAATTTATGGGGTTTTCCGATATTTGTATCTTGTTCAGTCCAAACATGCCGGCGGTGCCCCGGAAGAGGTGCTGCTCTCGGACCGTCCACTACAGGCTGCCATCCTGCTTTGGGGAATTACTGTTATGGGTGTATTTTACCTTTGAGCTCTGCCAGCGCACTTGGAAAGATCATCCTTTTTGGCGAACACGCGGTAGTTTATGGTCGCCCTGCCCTAGCCATACCGGTATTGCAAGTGGGCGTTACTGTCGATATCCAGCCAGGAGATCCAAATCCACTTCAACCTCATCCAATAACAACTGAAAACCAAAATTGGTTGGAACGAATCCACATCACCGCCCCGGAAATTGCACGTTCTGGTTCCCTGTCGTCTTACGCATCCAAAGAACCTGACCCGATCGCATTGACCATTCAGAATGTGCTCAATACCCTGGGAATAGACTCAGCCCCCACCATGCACATTATGATCTCGTCCAGCATTCCAGTCGCTTCCGGACTGGGTTCCGGCACCGCTGTGTCTGTAGCTCTCATACGTGCACTTGCTGCCAGTCTCGGAAAAACCATAACGGATGATGTCGTCAACCACCTCGCTTTTGAAACCGAAAAGCTTTATCACGGTACTCCCTCCGGTATTGACAACACAGTCATAACTTATGGAAAACCCGTTTACTATATCAAGAATATGCCTCCTGAATATATTTCAGTTGGATCACCAATCACCCTGGTCATTGCAGACTCTGGGATAGCTGCAACCACGCGTGAATCCGTTGGGGATGTGCGCAAACTTTGGCAAGCTGACCCTGACCGTATGGAAAAGATTTTCTCTTCCATTGAAAGCATTGTTGTACAAGCACGCAAAGCCATCCAGGCAGGGAATATTGTTCACCTGGGTCAATTAATGGATCAGAATCATGCTCTTCTTAAGGAAATGACAGTTTCTTCACCCGCACTGAACCGACTGACGAAAGTCGCATTATCATCGGGAGCAATGGGAGCAAAACTTTCCGGCGGTGGACGTGGCGGAAATATGATCGCACTGGTTCGACCTGAAACCGCTGCCACCATTGCTGCAGCCCTGTGTGAGGCTGGTGCACATGGCACCATCATCACACAGGTAAGTAGAGAAAATAAGTCTTAATTTCCCCAACTGCACCAGTTAACCTTCAAAAGATAGAAACCATGAAAACGATTGTCATAACTGGAAGCACAAGAGATATTGGACTGGGATTGGCTGATGCTTTTCTCACAGTGGGAAATATTCACAGATGGCCCATGATCAATGATTGATAAATAATAGTAGCGCGATAACTATTCTCTCAGGGATCCATCCATTTGACATCCCAATGTAGAGTTCATTTTTGAATTTTAAACACATAAGAATTTGAATATTGAATCGGGGCAAGTAAATTTGTAAAGTATACTTATCAAACTTATTTCTGGTTTTCCCTGCAGTAG
>JBDRQK010000360.1:0-4069 GCA_043826315.1 Chloroflexota bacterium | reverse complement strand
CCCTGGCTGTTTCCAAAATTACTTAAACGAGAAATTCCAACCAATCCATAAGGTTAGTTCGGTTTCAATTTATCTGGCACAGAAAAAACATAATTATTTTCTGATTTATTACCCTTACCCTCCTGGAAGGCGGTGAAGTGGTGTGTAAAATCAGGTAATTACATATTTATTCTTTGTGTTCATTTGTTTTAGTTGAATTATCTTTTGCTCCCTCAATACCATCTTTAAATGCTTTGATCCCGCCGCCCAGTTCACGGGCGATCTTGCCTATGCGGCCTGCTCCGAAGAGAATGACCACGATCAATAAGAGGATAAGCAATTCTGGTGTACCTAAATGAAACGGCATAATATTTCTCCTCTAAAAGATCTGAAATCCTGAAGTTTTAAGTTCTGTTAATTCTTTTGTAATTGCAAACGCCTCATAGCCTGCCATTTGCTCGATCAAGCCCAAGCCTGTCCTGCCCATGACCATCACAGCCGTGGCCAATCCATCCGCCATTGCAACCGTAAGAGCTGTAACTGAAGCGCTGGCCAACTCGGGTGAAGAATGCCCGATACGTGGATCGATGATATGGTGATTGACAAAGTCCGGGGTGAAAGACTGCATATAATCGCCGGAGGTAGCCACCGCCTGGTTTTGAACATCGAATGTTGCCATCAGGCTGCCCATATCCGAACGCGGGGCTTGCACGCCAATTTTCCAGGGTGACCGGGTTGCTTTTTGACCCAACCCCATCAGGTCACCGCCGGCCTCAACCATCACATTCTCAAAACCAAGCCCCTTAAGCACGGTCACGCCTTCATCCACAATGAAGCCTTTGGCAATACCGTCAAGTGTGATGGACATGCCAGGATGCAGAAAGGCAATCCGGTCATCACTCACATCAAGCAAACCATAATCCACTATTTCCAGAGCTTGTTCGATTTGCCGGGAAGTGGGCAATACTCCGGGGGTAGCCTGGTACAAGTCCAGCAGAGGTTTGACTGTGATGTCAAACGCACCATCTGTCAACCTGCTTAGTTCCAGTGACTGCTTTACCAACGTTAGAAAAGCCGGGTGAATATCGCTCACCATTCCAACCTGGTTCAATCGTGAAAGCTGGCTATCCGGTTTGAAGCGGCTTAACACGGCTTCCAACTCTGTCATACGGTCCAGGCAAGCGTTGACCGCCATGGCAGAAGATCTCGGGTCAGGTCCAACCAGGGTCAGGTTAACGATCGTTCCCATCAGCAGGCGCGTCTCGCTGATCACCTGGTCGGCTGTCAGCGATTCAAAGCCAAATTTGAAAGCCACACCGGCTGCACCGCTAACGGCAATGATCTGCAGGAACTGGTGTCTTGAGATTTTTTGTTTTTCATTCATATTGATGATCCTTGCAACATTTTACGAATCAATATTGGGGGCAGGTGTGTAATCTGGTGGATATGTAGGGCGCGGGCCATATGTTTGTGTAGAAACTATTTCTGAAAAATCAGCCCGATTATCCTTGGTATCAATTTCATTAACCAGGTTTGTAGTCATCTCTGCCAGTATCAAAATTGCGCAGATCAGAACTAGCAGAATGATACCTATTTCTCCTATACGGGATTTTTTGTTTTTAGTGTTTTCCATGATTCAAGGATCCATTTTCTAAAAGTCCGGTAGATATCCGTAACCGGTCTGATGGGGCACAGATAATTACACCAGGGTCGGCGAATGAATAAGGAGGCGATCAGCACGATACCCAGGATGGCAAACTGCCATCCAGAACCTGTCAGGTCGAACAGGGTACCAAAAACCTCAAAACTGGTTAACCCTGGATTACGGAAGAGCAATGCCAGGATGATCGCCAGCCATGCCAGGCAACTCTGCACACATAGCATTAAATTCTTATTACGCCCAACCGTTCTGGGCTTTGCCCCGCCGATAACGCCCATGCATTCCTGGGCTGCCCCAAAGGGACAGAACCACTCACAGTACGGGTTCTTGTTGTCAACGGTGAACACCAGCAGCATACCGCCGATCAGCAGGTACCAGTACAGGTTGGTTTGCCAGGCTGGCCAGAACCCCAGCAGGAATTTATTAATATCCGAGAGAGTCAGAGGCTGGGTGTAAATAAAACCCAGTACGATCATACCAACCAGCATGGAGAACCAGCGAGCCTGCTTGGTATATTTAAATTTCTTCTTATGCCCCAAAAAGCCCACTAAAAACAAGCCGATCAAAGTGATCTCCGGAATGCCAAACTGGATGGCAGGCGCTGCTTGTACAGGCAGATCCAATCCCAAATATTTACCAGCCACAGTTCGGCTGCCCAACAGGGCTGCCTCAGCAATGGCTCGTGAGGTATAGGTGGCACCAGTGACGCCATCCACATCTTCGGTAAGCTGGAAGTCGTCCATATAGCTTTTCCCGGTGAGTGATTTAATAAAACCAGTCCCAAGCACTTTGGTGATCCAGGAAGCTGTCTCTTTCTGTTGCACGATCGCCAGTCCGTGGATATTGCCTTCCAGATCGACCGCCACAGCCACTTTCATGGGACCTCCATAGGCATTGGCAGTCACCAAGGCAACATAGCCAAGGGTGGTATCTTCGGACTGGCTTTGGATGGCAGCAAACCCGTTACCATTGATGGGTTCGAAACGATCCGCCTCCGGGAAAGCGATCCGTAAGGATGGAGTAACATCAATCTCTGTCAGGGTAGTGCCGACCACCCAGGCAACCAGGATCGTAAAGATCGCAATTATTCCAAGGATCCTGTCAAGTCTCTGTTGTTTCATACCAATAATTTCTCCTCTTATGCGTCAATCCCTGCGAGGATCTGGCGAACTTTATTCACTTCTTCTTCCATCCTGGCATCTGAATAAACCTGGATGGCTGAAAGAGCGTACTTACGCGCTTTTTCATTATCGTCCATATCAAGGTAAGCCATTGCCAGCATGGAAAGCTGCTCCCCTTCGACATCAACAAGTTTCATTTGCCGTGCGATCTCGAGGGCTTCTTTATGGTGTTGAATGGCTTCTTCCACCTGGTTTAATTCAGCCAGGGCGACACCAATCCGCCCGATCAGGTAGGCTTCAACATTGTGGCGGTCAAGCTTTTTGGCTTTTTCGCGGGCCTTGCGGTAGATTTCCAGGGCTTCTTCCACCTTGCCTGCCAGCATGTAAGATTCTCCCAGGCTCAGCAAGAAATTCATCTCTTGCTGGCGGTTACCAGAACCATGCGCCACCTTGACCGCATCAGTTGTAGCTGTCAGGGCATCTTCCATGCGCTCCTGTTGATAGTAAGCCAGGATTAGTGCTTCATAGATCACCAGTGGAATTTCAACATCACCACTCCTGGCTATCTCAATAGCCTGGAGGGCATACTTGATGACATTTTCGGCATCTTCCTGTTTTCTATAAACCTGTGTCAAATATCGAAGAGCCTGCATCTGTGCATCCAGATCACCCGTTTCACGCAGGTAATCCAATACTTCTAGGAATATTCTGGCTGCATCTCCAAGATCGCCTTTCAACTCCAGGGTCGCACCAAGGTTCCCCAAAAAACCTATCTCATTCTTCCGGTCATTCAGCTCATGCGCTAAGACATAAGCCTGTTTAAAATTTTCTTCGGCTTGCTTAACTGCTGCAATTACCAGGCTGTAATTTCCAAGTGCTCCAAGGATATTCATCTGCCGGCGTTTATCCTGAAGTGAATTGGCTATCTCCTGGGCTGCGAAGAATCTCTCAAACGCCCCTCTTTCATCTCCAGAATCAAGCAAAATTTGCCCCTGGCTGGCCAGGGCATCACATTTGATGCTCAGATCCTGTTTCTCATCAGCCAGCGCCTCGATCTCCAGGGCTGCTTTGTATGCATCCGGCAGGCGGGCAGCGATCTGGTAGGCCAGTGTTTTCATCCCCAGACAATGTACCTGCAATCCCAGGTCTTCCAATTCGATGGCTATTTGAGTTGCTTCGCGAAAATTTCTAAGCCCTTCCTGATGTTTCTTGTTTTGAAAATAAGCCAGTCCCAGGCTGGTTGCTGCTGTACAGATCTGACGTGCATCGCCACTTGTGTGCGCAAATTTAAGCTCTTCCTGGCATATGG
>JBDRQK010000359.1:0-3360 GCA_043826315.1 Chloroflexota bacterium | reverse complement strand
GAAACCGGCTGGCAAAAGGTTGTTTCTTCAGGATATAAGCTTACAAGTATTGCCAATCCGGTCTCAACCTGCAATGAAGAGACTGTGATCAATATCTTTAGGAAGGTGCCATGAAACTATCCCTTGTGATCCCTGTCTATAATGAAGAGCAGACTTTGCCGGAATTATTGGAAGCCATTCACAAGGCTTTGGCGTCATTTGACGCTGAGTGGGAAGTCATCTTTGTGGATGATGGCAGCCAGGACAATAGTTTGGCTGTGCTCAAAGAAATGGCAAAAAATGATCCGAAGTATATTCGGGTGGTCAGTTTCCGTAGAAATTTTGGTCAAACTGCTGCCATTGCAGCCGGGATCGATCATGCCAGCGGTGAGATCGTTGTCCTGTTGGATGCTGATCTGCAAAATGATCCGGCTGATATCCTGATGATGATAAACAAGTTGAACGAAGGCTACGACGTGGTCAGCGGATATCGCAAGGATCGTAAGGATAGCTTCATCACCCGCACCATCCCTTCCCATATGGCTAACTGGCTGATCTCAAAGGTCACAGGAGTGCAACTTCACGATTATGGTTGTACATTAAAGGCTTACCGGATGGATGTGCTGAAAAATATCCGCCTGTATGGGGAAATGCACCGCTTTATCCCGGTATATGCGCATGCTTTTGGAGCAAAAATTACCGAAGTGGAGGTTAATCATCATGTCCGCAAATTCGGGAAAACCAAGTATGGATTGGAACGCACATTCAAGGTTTTGCTTGACCTATTGACCGTTAAATTCCTTCTCAGTTATGCATCCAAACCGATCTATTTATTTGGGGGCACCGGATTGGTCTTGATCCTGCTCAGCGCAGCGACCCTGCTTTACCTGCTTGTGCGGCGGGTCTTCTTCTCGATCTCTGTACTGGCTTCGCCATTATTTCAGATGAGTGCCATGTTCTTTATCCTGGGCTTTCAGTCCATCCTGATGGGATTGATTGCAGAGTTGTTGGTACGAACCTACCACGAATCACAGCATAAACCCACCTATGTGGTGCGTGAAAAAATTAACCTCACCCCCTCATCTCCAAACCGGCTTGAAAAACATGCCTGATACTTACGGCAGTGTCTAACTTCATTTTTTTATTTCACCCCAAGCCGGGCAGCAATTCGCTGGAAAAAGAATTAGGTTGAAATGAAGATCCTGTTGCTTAACAGCGAATTTCCGCCGATCGGTGGCGGGGCTGGTAATGCCAGTGCCAACATCGCCCGGCAACTGGTGACCCTGGGACATGAAGTGCTTGTACTAACGGTACGCCATGCCAGTTTGCCGCACGAAGAGACCTGGTGCGGTGTTCAAATTGTGCGCGTACCAGCCCTGCGCAAGCACATGGATCGCTCCGGGTTGCTGGAGCAGGTCAGTTTTGTTCTGTCGGGTAGCCTGTGCGCAGGGGGTGTGCTCAAGAAATTTCCGGCAAAAGTGGTGCTGGCTTTTTTTGGTGTACCCTCCGGACCGATTGCCTGGTTATTGCGCAAACTGCATGGCATCCCTTACATAATCTCTATGCGCGGGGGTGATGTGCCTGGATTCCGTCCGTACGATTTTGAAACCTACCACCGCTTGGTGGCTCCCTTCCTACGACAGATCTGGAAGGATGCGGGCAGCCTGGTGGCAAACAGCCTTGGTTTGCAGGCACTGGCATTAAAATTCGACCCGGGCGCTTGCATTGAACTGATCCCCAATGGAGTAGACTTGGATGTTTTTGCGCCGGTGGTCCGTGAATGGTCACCCCCTCGGTTGCTTTCGGTGGGACGCCTGGTGTATCAAAAAGGGTTTGACCTGGCTGCCCGTGCCCTGGCGAATCTGATAGACTTGGATTGGGAATGGACTGTTGTCGGTGATGGCACCTATCGACAGGAATTTGAAAAAATATGTCTTGAACTGGGAATTGTGAGGCGGGTCAAACTGGTGGGCTGGCGATCCAAACCGGATTTGATCCAACATTACAATCAGGCCAACCTTTTCGTGTTCCCATCCCGCCATGAAGGTATGCCGAATGCAATCTTGGAAGCCATGTCAAGCGGATTACCTGTACTCGCCTCGCACATCGCGGGGAATGAAGAACTTGTCCAGGCGAGTGAGACCGGATTGTTGTTCCCGAGCGAATCGGTGGCAGATCTTCAGGCTGCCTTGCTTGAACTGATCCCGGATGCCGCTCGTCGTAGGGAAATGGGTGAGGCAGGCCGCAACAGGGTGGCAGCCAATTATTCATGGGTGGGTGTGGCTGATCGTTATACCGAAGTGCTTGCAAAAATGGTGAAGGCGGACTGATGTGTGGAATATGCGGTCAAACATTTACGGACATCCGGCAGCCTGATAGGGCTGTGCTGGAGCGAATGAATGCCGCCCTGACCCATCGCGGACCTGATTCGGATGGTTTTTATCAATCACCCGGGGTGGGTCTGGCCATGCGTCGTCTGGCTATCATCGACCTCTTCAGCGGAGATCAGCCCATATCCAATGAAGATAACAGCTTGTGGATCGTCTTTAATGGGGAGATATTTAATTTTCAGGATCTGCACCGGAATTTACAGTCAGCTGGTCATCGTTTCAAGACCCGCTCGGATACCGAATGTATCCTGCACCTATATGAAGATCACGGGGATGATTGTGTAAATTACCTGAATGGTCAATTTGCTTTTGCTTTGTGGGATGTACCCAAACAACGCCTGCTGTTGGCACGCGACCGGATGGGGCAAAAACCGCTCTTCTACTCCCGACAGGATGACAGCTTGTTTTTTAGCTCCGAGTTGTCCAGCTTGCTGAAAGGGCTGTCTTCTCGACCTGAAATGAACCTGCCTGCCATTGATCTGTACCTGGGGTTGCAGTACATTCCCGATCCAATGACAGCTTACCAAGGTGTCTATAAATTGCCACCGGCGCATACGCTAACCTGGCAGAATGGCAGCATGGAATTGAAACGCTACTGGCATTTGGATTACACACCCAAGTGGGACCAGTCTCCCCGACAACTGGAAGAGACTCTGCGTGAGAAATTGCGTCAGGCAGTGCGCATTCGCATGCTGGCGGATGTACCCCTGGGTGCCCATCTTTCAGGTGGCATCGATTCCAGTATCATCGTAGCCCTGATGGCAGAAATGAGCTCCCAACCTGTGGAAACCTTTTCGGTGGGTTTTGAAGAAACCTCTTTTTCAGAATTAACCTATGCCCGTCTGGTATCTGAACGCTATGCCACCCATCACCATGAATTTATTCTGTCTTATAGCGATCTACCCACCACCATCCAAAAAATGGTAAACCATTTTGGGGAGCCTTACGCGGATAGCTCTGCATTACCCCTATATCTGTTGTCCAAGATCAC
>JBDRQK010000358.1:0-2775 GCA_043826315.1 Chloroflexota bacterium | reverse complement strand
TCCAAATGATATATCTTCTAATACTATTCTAATTGGAGCCCCTTCATCAATCGATTGCATTTCGTCTAATGTCAACGAAATTAGGTTGGATGTATATACCAATTCATCACCCGGAAAAAGGTTTTCAATTTTGGCAATTTGACCGGTAGGTCCTACAGCAATATATGTAATAGTTGGATTTGGATTATTTCCAATGAATATATTGAATGTTAAGTTTGTAATTTCTCGAGTATATTCCGTCCCTTTATTGATAATTCTATATGTGAAGCGTAAATCAGCTGAATGGGAAGAGTCAATTGCAGTGGCACTTGCCCAAGATTCGGAAAACTGGTTGGTTGAGGCTTCAGATATGGTATGTTCCTCGTATTCAGTTGTAGTTGTCGTCCGAGCCCCACCTTGTTCTGACCCCTGGGTTACAGTTGTAGTTGGAACAAAATTTGCAACCGGAAAAGAAGTATGATAAATCCTTTGAATTGTCAGATTATTGGTTTCGCCAATCCCATATTGAGTTCCACTTCCGAGTTGTCTATCTTCAAGTGGGGACGTTGTTTCTCCATTGAATTGTAAAGTATCAAATTCACCTGCAAGTCTGAGCCCATTTGAAAATTCTTTGCAACTTGGAGAGCCGGGAAATGATCCAAATTCTAAACATTCATTAGTAGGTACCTGAATTTGAATTCCTTCAGGATAAAGAGAATTAAGATCTAAATAACCTTCGTTTTCAGGTATTGAAATACCAGTATCAAATTTATCTACATAGTAATCCCCCAATGCCGTCATTGCGGCTCCTCCACCTGCAATAATTGCTCCTGCAATTGGGCTTAAAGCGACTCCACATATTCCTACGGTTATTGCAGCACAAATACCAATTGCACCCAAACCAATAGCGATCCCAATCTTTGTTGCGTTCCATCTTTGTTTATAATCACTCGCTTGTGATTCGCTATTGGATATTGGGGAAAAAAAACTCAGATTTGATAGATTTGTTCTTGTAGTTTTAGCTACTGATTGCCAGTTATTCCAAGTTTCTGTTTCAGCAAGGCTTGTACTTGAGCCTGTTGTACTTGCAGTCCCATAAGTATGTTCTTCTCCCTCTGTGATGGTTCGTGTCGTAGTGATAATGGTTGCTGCTGTCATATTAATCGAAGATGGCACCACTTCCACCTCCGGCTGCGGGAAGGCTGCCACGAAGGGGCTGTCTCCGGGGGCTTTAACCCAGGCCGGCAGGTTGGCACTAACAAAGGCAGCATCCTCAGCGCGCGGCAGGATGCCGTAACCGCAGGGTCCGCTGGCAGCCGGGCAGAAGGTCACCCCGAAGAGTTCCTGACCATCGTCAAATTTATCCAGGTCGGAGGATTCGCGCAGCGGGCTGGTGCCCAGCATGTATAATTCGGCGTTGTCCGGTGCACCATCGAAGTCACCATCCTGGCAGGTGCCGCTGGCATGGTAGGGTTTGAAATTCGGCCACATCTCGAATGGGGGACCGTATGCCTTGATGCCCTTCAGAATGGCGCTGACTTCATCGCCATCGTTGGGGTCGGTCAGGGTTGGTACGCCGCTGAAATCGGAGTTGTTGTCCTGCGGGTCTGTGCACCACCAGGATTCTTCCGTGTCGGTCAACCCGTCCGAGTCGCTGTCCACATCGGACAAACTCATCAGGAATTCAGGTCCACTTACTGAAGTACTTCCATCGGCATACCCTTCCCCCATCAGCGCGGTATAGATCGTCAGCAGGTAATTGATCGAATCGATCTGGCTTGGCTCAAAACCCAGACGTGCCAGTTTTTCCAGGTCCTTTTTATTCACCTGCACAAAGGCTGCAGTATCATCATGCGTTAAGATCTCAATACCCCAGCCCTGCAGGCGTGCCAGGTCGGATGGGTTCTTTAACAATACATGGGCGCGAAACAGTGTTCCCACGCCGGCTTGAGTAAAATCCAGGGTAATTTCGCCTGCTGCCTTGTTTAGATCCACGGTCGGGTTGAAGAGAGGGGTTCCGGGTGGGGGTTCCGTTGGGGAGACGGTTTCTGTGGTGATCACACCCTCCACAGGCATCTCATTGAATGTCCCCAGGGTTGCCTGCAGTGCCTGGACTGAATGAACAGGTCCAAGGCTGGTGGCTACCAGGCAAATAAAAACAAACACATTAAAAGTCTTGGCAACAAATTGGTGTTTTCGTATTGTATTCATCAGAAACCCTCCCATACAAGATTATCAGAACCACAAGAGATCATGACTTTTCCCGGGCAAAAAATCGCCCCCAGGCCAATTAAATATCTTAATTTATTGTACAGAATATCACCAGGAATTACAACTATTTTTCAGGGAATGTTCTAAAGTTGGTGAGAATTCTTTCGGAAAGGATTCGATGTCTCCTGTCAATAAAAAATCGCCTCTTGTTATAATCGCACATATGTTCTATAATATTCCTGGTTTGAGTCACTTCCCTTATGCATCTCAGACAATTATGGATTAAGTCTTGCACAGGAGTGTCAGGTATCAGGAGAAGGAGCATTCTATTACAAATACACTTGTTCCAGAAGTACAACGGATGGGGTTTCCCATCCCGCCCTCTTTGTGCGGGATTCGTTCCTCTTCGTTTTTTGAATTCGAATATTGAGGATTTCCAACCCTGGTTTTTTCTCCAGTGGATTGTCCATAAAAGAGGCAAGTTTCCACCATGGAATGATCCGGCACATGCGTAGCATGTTAAAATACCTTCAACAGACATCCTTTTTTATGCTACACTCAGCCTAGATCGCCCGCCGCATCCGG
>JBDRQK010000357.1:0-5766 GCA_043826315.1 Chloroflexota bacterium | reverse complement strand
GCCAGGGGATTGGCGGTGGCAGTTGTGTTAAATATCCTATTCAATTTACTGTTGCTTCCAACCTGGGGGATCATCGGTTCTTCCATCGCTACGGTGATTTCGATGGTAACATGGAATATGATGTTGTGGTGGATCGTGTATAGAAAATTAGGGATAAATTGTCTGGCATTTTATAAGATCCCAAAAGTAATTGATTCTCATTGAAAATAACCCAGGAGTATTAACGTGGTAAATAATCGGAAAATTGATTTATTCATAATCGGTACACAAAAAGCTGGTACCTCTTCTTTACGAGAATACCTGATTCAACATCCGGAACTAATCTCTCATAACACGAATGAACTACCTTTTCTTACTTTTGACAATGAATTTCATAAGGGATTTGAAGCTATTTGGTCTACTTATTTTTCGCTAAATGTATCAGGATCAAGTCGTTTCGTTATAGCTAAAAATGTTTTGGCTATGTATTCTGAGACCGCATTAAGAAGGTTGTATGATCATAATCCGGAAGTTCAAATAGTGATCTTTTTACGCAACCCTGTAAATCGCGCTTACTCAGCATATTGGTATGCACGCCGGAGGGAGGAACAGAATATTTCCGATCCAGAGACCGCCATCAAAAGCTCCATAAATTCACAAGACCTTAGTTCATTGAAGAAATTCAACGTAGCCTATCTGGAGGTGGGAAAATATGTAAGTTATTTGCAGAAAGTTTATGAGATCTTTCCGGCAAACCAAATAAATATATTTACGGTGGAGGATTTTAAGAATGACACCCAGGGAGTTTGCAATAAACTATTTAATAAGATCGGTTTAACACCTGTCGACATTGAAAAAGATCGCCAGGTGAATAGTGCAGCAAAACCACGCTTTCCAGCATTGGCGAAAATCCTTTATTCAACTTTTTCGGGGAGTAAATTTCTGGCACAGATCCTGCCTCTCAAATTTCGTGTTTGGATGCGACGGTCCAAGATTAAATTAGCCCGTTGGAATGATGTTCCTTTCGAATATCCGAAAATAGACGAGGATTTAAGGCAATGGTTAATTGAATTTTATTTGCCCTATAATAAGGAATTGGGATTATTTCTAGAACGCGATCTTTCCCTATGGAACAGGTAAACACTACACCAGGAATAAATTAATGGAATCTGTTAATGATCGAAAGTTTGTCATTATTGGTGGTGCAACCAAGTCTGGTACCACTTCTTTTTATAGATATTTGGAAAAACACGAAGATATTTGTTGTTCCACTTTGAAGGAGACCCGCTTTTTTCTTGACAAGACTTATCCTCTCCCTGTGCAATCCTACTATGAAGACACTGGTCTTGATCCATATTTGGATTATTTCCAATGGGACCGTAAGTTTTACCTTGAGGCAACGCCTGATTATCTCTTTTCGCCCGGTACACCTTCCCGGGTTAAAGAAGCATTAGGTCTGGACAATGTGCAATGGATCTTTATCCTGCGGGATCCAATTGAAAGGTTGAAATCCTGGTATCAATTTGGAAAGCAGGTTGGGCAAATTGACCCCAACTTGAAAATAGAAGATTATATTGAGACCCAGTTGGAGGGCAGTGCGGCTCGAAATATTCAAGCATTTCGAGCCTTGGAACAAGGCAATTATTCGAATTATCTGAGTCCTTTTATTGATATTTTTGGCAAAAACCGAGTTCTGGTTTTATCCTTTGATCAGCTAAAAGAGCATTCAGAGGATTTGATGAAGGATATTTGCAGTTTTTTGAAAATATCATTTGATAATTTTCAGGAAAAAAACTTTACCCAACATAATGTGTCTATTTCGGTTAAGAACAATAGGCTTCAATCTTTCTATCATGGGTTATCAAAGTTTTTATACATGCGAGTTTATAATAAACCGTTGATCAGGAAGGGATTACATCAAATTAGAAAAGTGATCATCGAACCAATATATCGGAATGTGAACATTTCTCAACAAAAAGAAACGGTGACGATCCCTGCCAGATTAAGGGAAGCACTGGAGGAATATTATCGGGATTATTATCATCCAAAAGAAGGTTGAGCCTTAACCAATTCATAAATATTCACAATGGTGGCTAATAAATAAAGAGAAGAATTGAATTTTACAATCCAATTCCAGGTAAAGTTCTTTATCGAAAACCAGGATTCCTATCATTACAATAGGTCTTTTTTAATGAATATCTTATTTATCACACCAGATCATTCCAATCCGCTCTCGGGAGTCACAAGCCTGACATCCCAGCTTGCCAATTACCTTGTGAACAAGGACGAAAACCTTTGTGTTTATTTCTGTTCAGTAGCCAATCAGAAAGTGGAAACAGATGAAAAGGTAAAGGAGATCGTCCTTCCACCTTCCCGGGCAGGAGCTTTTTGGCAGTGGTCACCTGGGATCGTTAAGAAAATTGAAAGTATCTTACTAGATTATCATATCGATATCGTTCATATCCATTCCATCTGGTTGGCTGCGCAATGGGCTGGGTTGAAGGCAGTTGGGGGAAAAAATATTCCCATTGTTATCTCTTCTCATGGAATGCTGGAACCTTGGTTGGTTTATAACCAGGGGTTATTGCAGAGAATTAAAAAAGAGCTATATCTAAAACTGGTTCTTAAACCATCCATCCCAACCGGTACAACCATCCATGCCATTACCTCTCTTGAGGCAAAAAATCTAAAGGTTTTTTTCCCTGGATATAATACCGTCTTGATTCCGAACGCGATCGATATTGCTGCACCAATTGTATTCTCCAAAATTAATGATAATAGCAAACAATTGTTATACTTGGGAAGATTGCATCCTAAAAAAGGGATTGAGTTATTGTTACGATCTTTATCCAAGTTAATTGAAGACCCTGATTGGCATCTGAACATTGCTGGTTCTGAAAGTATTCCCGGGTATACAAATTCATTAAAAGATCTTTGTGCCCAATTAGATCTGGAAAAGAGGGTCAGTTTTGTTGGACCAATCTATGAAAAGAAAAAATGGGAAGCCCTGAATAGATCATGGGCGGTCATAGTACCTTCCTATTCAGAAGTTGTCGGGTTGGTTAACCTGGAGGCAGCTATATGTAAAACTCCATCAATAACTACCTTTGAAACAGGATTAATGGATTGGGAGAATGGCGGCGGATTACTTATTCATCCAACGATTGATGAATTAACAGAATCTCTTAAAAAGGTCCTGGGTTGGTCTCTTGATGAGAGACTTGATCGAGGAGAACGATCCTTTCAACTGGTAAAAGAAAATTATTCGTGGGATGTGGTAGCCCAGAAATGGTTATCTTTCTACGCAAGCATCTTAACATAATTATTTCATTGGAGAAATAAATGCAGCAATATCAAGAACTGGGTCATGTAAAACCTGACAAAGAGTTTCGAGGTCGCTCGGCTTTTATTGTCCAACTATGGTGGATCGTGCAGGGAACCCTTTTTGCCTGGTCACCTCAATTCTTATATGGTTGGAGAAATTTTCTTCTACGTTCTTTTGGTGCAAAAATAGGCAATCATGTTCGCATACGGCCTTCTGCCCGGTTTACATACCCGTGGAAGGTTTCTATGGGAGATTATTGCCGGATTGGCGACAATACGATTTTATATTCCCTTGGAGAAATTTCACTTGGAAACCATACCGTCATTTCGCAACAATCCTATATATGTGCAGGGAGTCATGATTACACCTCAGTTACTTTTGATTTGTATGCCAGTCCTGTAAGGATTGCTGACCAGGTTTGGGTTGCTGCGGATGTATTCATAGCTCCAGGCGTTTCCATCGGTACCGGCAGCGTGATCGGTGCCAGAAGCACAGTATTGGAAGACCTTCCCGGAGGAATGATCTGCTATGGCAACCCGGCTAAACCAATGAAGAGAAGGGAAGTAAAAGAAAGATAGGATCTGGTACCTATCCAATCTTATCCAACATGTTATTGATTCAGGTGAACTATGTTAATAAAATTTGAAAATTCTTTGGAAAAAGCGATGCGTTCCTATGCAAAATTATGGCCGGGATCAGCCAGGTTCTTTCTTAAGATGTTAATTTACCCGCGCTATTATCTTGAATTATTGAATGGTTATCTGGGATATATGCGATTTGGAAAGAATTACCCCCATCCAAACATCTTGATTCTGGGACTTCCAAAGAGCGGTACCACTTGGCTGGAGAAGATGTTGGCTGGTTTACCCGGTTTCCAAAGCACGATGTTTCCTGGCATGTTATTCTTTGGATTAAAAGAGGGTGAAAGTATCAATTATGATATACCCGGTCGATACTTTTCCAGGAATCAAAATAAATTACTGGTAGTGAAAACTCATTCCCATTTATCCGACCATAATTTGCAGGTAATAAAGAACAACAATATCAAATATGTGTTCATGTACAGAGATCTGCGTGATGTGGCCATCAGCTATGTGCATTTTGTACGAACCAGACCATGGCATCCGATGTATTCTTCTTATAATTCTTTATCTCTGGATGATGGTTTACTTCTCTATGCAAAAGAACTGAGCCGCTCATATGCTGATTGGATCTTGCGTTCTTTAAAAAATATTGATTCAAGCGGTATTGTTGTAACCTATGAACAAATGCACCAGGATCCAAAAGAAATCTTTTTACGGGTCTGTTCTCTGTGCGAGATCCAAATTTCAAAAGAAGAGATAGAAAAAATGATCGAGAAGTCCACTTCTTCAAAAGATCTCAAGGAAGCAGCGCACTTTCGGGCTGGAAAAACTGGAGGCTGGAAGAAGGAATTTTCAGAAAAAGTCAAAGATGCCTTTAAGGAAAACATTGGAGACGCTCTGATTGAATTGGGTTATGAGAAAGATAGAAACTGGTAAATTTTTAGGTTCAATCATAAAGATGATTATTTTTCCTTTATTCATTGGATCATTAATGCCAACACCTTCACTATCCAGGATCGTCAGTTTGGAAGCTTATTATTACATCAGGATCTGGGTTTAATTATGCGAATTCTCATCGTTGGTATTAACTTCCACCCCGAACTAACAGGTATTGGAAAATATACCGGGGAGATGGCATCTTTTTTCGCTGAGCAGGGATCAGATGTACATGTGGTGACTGCCCCACCCTATTATCCACAATGGGAAGTTCAATCTGGGTATTATTCCTGGTGGTATCAACAGGAATTTTGGCAGGCAGTAAACGTGTTTCGTTGCCCTATTTGGGTTCCCCGCAAGCCAACCGGGATCACTCGCCTGATCCACTTGCTTTCATTTGCTCTATCAAGTTTTCCTGTTATTCTGGGTCAATGTCTTTGGAAGCCTGATCTTGTATTATGCGTTGCCCCAACCTTATTTAATTCTCCTTCTGTAATTTTAATGGCTCGCTTGTGCGCAGCCAAAACTTGGTTACATATTCAAGACTTTGAATTGGATGCTGCTTCCAATATGGGTATGTTATCCGGTCATAATTTATTCTCAAAAGTGGCTGGTGGGGTGGAACGTTGGTTATTAAAGCAATTTGATCAAATCTCGACCATCTCAAACCAGATGCTTGCTCGAATAGAATCCAAAGGGATTGCTCCTGGAAAATATTTTTTATTTCCTAATTGGGTGGACACTGGATTGATCCATCCATTGTCGGAGAATCAGGATTCTGTAAAAAAAGAATTGCAGATCCCTGAAAATAAGACTATTGTTTTATATTCAGGAAATATGGGACACAAGCAAGGTCTTGAAAATGTAATAAAAGCTGCCAGACATTTGAAGCGACAAAAAAATATTCACTTTGTCTTGTGTGGAGATGGGGCAGTTCGAACA
>JBDRQK010000356.1:0-3336 GCA_043826315.1 Chloroflexota bacterium | reverse complement strand
TGGAAATACAGATATAACAGCTGATGAAATAGCAGGTAGCAGCCAGGTTTTCACCAGCTATTACGGCAACCTGTGGTTTCCCGCCCAGAAGATCTACCCGCATAAATGGGTAGGCAGATTTAGTTTTATAACAAACAATGGAACATCCTATTGTTCTGCCACCGCCATCAGCAAAAACCATATCGTAACAGCCGCTCACTGCGTCTTTGACACAGTTATCAACCAATGGTACACCAACAAGGTCTTCACTCCAGCCTACAGGAACGGCTCAGCCCCTTACGGATCTTTCATTGCGACCAGTTGCACCATACTGAACCAATGGAAATACATGTCGGGAGATTTCTCCATCAACCGATGGACCAAGTATGATGTAGCTGTTTGCAGAGTCAGAACCAATTCAGAAGGTAAAACATTAAACTATATGGTCGGTTGGGCAGGGCGGGAGTGGGATGAAGGGTACATGCGAAACTTCTTTAACATGGGATATCCATGGAAAGATACAAGTCTTAATTACTTGAATAGAGCCGGTCAGTTCTTGCGTATTTGTACAGCGGAAAGCTTCCAGCAGGCAACGGATACCCTGGGCATGGGATGCAATTATGGTTCTGGAATTAGCGGTGGTCCGTGGATGATCAGCTATGCCCCGAATGTCCTCTCGGGTTATGTCAATAGCGTTAACTCAGGGTTGTATATTGGACAAGATAACCTGTATGGAATACGATTTACCAGTAATAACATCGTCCCGATCTGTATAGAACAAGGATGTGACTAGGTAAGTACATTTCTAATAATGAGTGCTTGATACAATTAAAAAAACTGGGTTGGAGGTAGGCATACCTGCATCCTTTTTTTAATTCGGTATCATCTGGACTATTTCCAGAAGATAACAAGGTTGAATTGCAGGCAGAGTATTCTTATCTCTGAAAGAAGAGATTCCGATGAAAGATAAAGGGCTAAGGATCAAGATGTGTATCTTATGAGTTGTGATCAGAACTGGCAGTATGTTCTCCAGTAACAGTGAGGAAAGATCTCTCCCTGAGTGGAGTCGGGAGACCCGGAAGAGTCACAAGGTCAATTGGAAGAACTATTACAAAATTGCAGACAAACATTGTATACTTGGATATATCAGTTGAATCATAATCATAAGGATGGTGACAGCAAATTTTTCGGGAACTTTTTTCAAGATTGAACGTCTGGAATATGGTACATGGAATTCAATATGGAGGATACGATGAAAAATTATTCAAGAATTATTACTTTGCTGGCTGCCGGTTGCCTGATATTTACTGCCTGTGGAACTCCCACCCAGGAACCGGTTGATATAACCGGAGGAGGCACAGCTGCCATGGTCAACTTCCCGGATGACAATAATCATACCGTCAGCCTGAACATTGGAGATACAATGGTGGTCAATATCCCGACCATCCCAAGCGAAGGATGGGATTGGGTTGTGCAGGATATTGACAGCGGAATCCTTTCACAGGTGGGTGAGTCCATCTATAAGACAGAAATCGGTGGCAATGATGCCGGAGGGATCGTGACCCTGACCTTCAAAGCCATCTCCCCCGGAACAAGTATCCTGACCTTGATCTATACCAATGCACCGGATCCAACAAGTCCAGATTCAATGTTTTCCAATTCATACGGATTGACCGTCGAAGTTAAATAGTCGACCTGCCAAGCGAAGTTCATAAGGTGCTTATTTTAGGTAACAACCGGATCTGTTGACCCGGTTGTCATCTTGCTATTTAATTTATATGGTCTCTTGGTAGAGGCTATGGAGCTTGATAAATCGTGCCACCGGAGACTTCCACTCCCGGTGCAACCTCTTCTGTAAGATCCATTTCTGCAGTTGTCGGAATCCAAAGTCTTGCCCAATCCACGTCCAATCTACCTGCAGTTGCATCCCGATAAAAACTGAAACCGACCTGCCCGGTCTTAAGGGTGCCATCAAATCCGGACCAGACCAGTATGTTATTGATGTAGAACTTCAAGGATGAGTTGACCGCAACAACCTTTAGCGTATTCCAGCCATTCTTGACGATGGCAGAGCTGGTCGTCCAGCCTTTCAATACTGTTTCAACCCCGCTGCTGGATATTTCCCAGACAGAAAAATATCCGGAATTCGAATACTCAAAGATGTAGGATGGAGACCAACTTTTGGTTGAGCTCAATACTGTTGGTCTTCCACGGATGACGAGATTATTTGCCCAGTTAGTCTCTCCTGTGCGATACATCCTGGCTTCATAGGTAAAGTTGGCATAATTATTCGAATGTTTGGCAGATGAAAAAGCATTGCTTACACCGAATGAGCGCAGTTTCCCGCCTGCAAGATACCAGTTACCCGTCACCTTCCACCAGCCTGCCTTGGAACCATTGAAGGTGGAGTTGAAAGCATAGGTGATGGGGACCGACACCCTGAAGTATTTATACGGACTCCAGGCTTTCCAGACGCCACCCACTTTGGCACGAACTCGCCACTTGTGGGTTGCATAAGCCAGGGTGTTGGTGGGAGTGTTCGAACAAGTCGTCGCTCCACAGGCACCTGATGATACTGTCTTGGTGTAGACAAGCGTTGTGCCACGATATAGTTGATACTGATAATATGTAGCCCCGCTCACCTTGCTCCACTGGTAGGTCGGTGTCCTGTCCGTGATCGTCCCGCTCGGTTTTAGAGGGGTCGGGATGACCGCTGGTGCATTAAGATTGACAATACTGACCGATTGAAGCGCCATGCCGGAATAACTGCCTCCCCAGGTCATGGTCTGATCACCGGATGAGTGCCAGGTGTCATGGATGTAGATGGTATTGCTGGTCGTGCTGTAGCCCACCCCCACGATCGAGTGACCCGCCAGGTTCAGCAGCACAGGTCGCCCGGCGTTGATCTCGCTCTTGAAGTTGGCATAAGTGAAACCTCCCGAATTGTTGTCCGTCTTCTGGTTATAACAATCCGTGACCGTGTAACCGCGCGCTTCGTAGAACAGCTTGCGACCATAGGTGCCATCCTTGTCATCGATGTTGTTGGTGACCATTTCCGCACAGGTCAGCTTGGCAGGGTTCGTCGTCCAATTGTAAAAAGTGGTCGAGCCATCCGTGTTGCTGAAGGCAGATTGGCTGGTCTTCATGTAGTCGCCTATGGCACTCCCCCAGGTGTGCTGCGTCCAACTGCCGGTGATATACGGATCATTGGCACTGCTGCCATACTTGACCCAGTAGTCATCGATCGAACCCTTCAATGCAGCAGCCCTTCCGTCCACCCCCTTGTGAGAGGCGATCAGCGGGTTGTTGGGATAGGTCTCATATCCATCACTCCAGCTCGGCCAGGAGGTGTCCGTC